>PLTJ01000308.1 GCA_003164455.1 Acetobacteraceae bacterium | reverse complement strand
TCTCCGCCGTCAGCCGGTCCACCTCCGCCTGCAGGCTGACCACCTGGCTCTCCAGCGACCCCGCATCGGCCGCCGCGAAGGTCGGGTCCAGCTCCGCCAGCACGTCGCCGGCATGCACCAACTGGCCTTCCTTGACGTCGATCGAGCGCACCAGCGACACTTCCAGCGGCTGCACCGTCAGGTTGCCGGTGGTCGCCGCCACCTTGCCCGACGTGTTCACCACCCGGTCGATCGGCATCAGCGTGATCACACCCAGCAGGGCCGTAAACATCACCGCGATCACCCAGACGGTGTAGTGCGACGCCGCCGCGACCGGGCGGGCGATCAGTTCCGCCGTCGGCGACTGGTATTCCAGCAACGCCTGCCCCACCGCTTCGCGCCGCCCCGCCAGCGCCCGCCCGCCCGCCTTCACCACCGCCGGAGGACTGCTCATGCTGCGTGCCCCCTCAATGACCCTGCGCCAGCACCGGCGCCAGCGCCGCCGATCGCGGGGTTTCCATATAGCGGATCTGTTGCAGCCAAAGCTGGCGATACACCTGGCAGCGGTCCACCAGGTCGCGGTGCGGCCCCACGTCCATGACGCGGCCGTGGTCGAGCACGATGGTCTGGTCCATTTCGGTCAGCGACGACAGCCGGTGCGACACCACCACCATGGTCCGGCCTTGCGCGATGCGCGCGATGTTAGCGTTCACCAGCGCCTCGCTTTCCGGGTCCAGCGCCGAGGTCGCCTCGTCGAGAATGAGAATCCGCGGGTCGTGGATCAACGCCCGCGCAATCGCCAGACGCTGCTTCTGCCCACCGGAGAGGTTGGGCGAGCCTTCCTCGACGATGGTTTCGTAGCCGTCCGGCATGCGCTCGATGAATTCCTCGGCCCGGGCCAGGCGGGCGGCAGATACCGCATCCGCCAGCGTCAGGCCAGGACGGCCGGCGATGATGTTCTCGCGGATGCTGCCGCGGAACAGGAAGTTGTCCTGCAGCACCACGCCGAACTGGCTGCGCAGGTATTCGAGGTTGAGGCCGCGGATCTCGTGGCCATCGATCTCGATGGCGCCCTCGTAGCCGGTGGCGAAGCTCTGCAGCAGACGCGTGACGGTGGACTTGCCGGACCCGGATCGCCCCACCAGGCCGACCGAACTACCGGCCGGAATGAAGAAGCTCACCCCTTCGAGCGCCAGCACACGGGTGCCGGGATAGCTGAAATCAACCTTGTCGAAGCGGATCGCCCCACTGATTTCGGGTCGGGTTCCGAGGTTCGGCGCGGCCACTTCCTGGCGGTTGTCCACCACGTCGGAGGCAATCATGATGGCGCCGCGCACTTCCTCCAGGTCGTCGATCAGGCGGGCCGTGTTGGCCAGCGGGTTGGCCAGCCGGCCGCCGAGCATCATGAAGGCGAACAGCACGCCCAGATTGCCGCGGCCTTCGATCAGGGCCATCAACGCACCGACCATCAGCACGCCGCGGGTCATCATGGCCTCGATAACGGTGGCGATGCTGTCCGGCCAGTTGCTGATGTAGCCGAGCTTTTCCTTGGCGTCGGCGGATTCGGCCGTGACCCGGTCGAAAACCTCGCGCTGCTGGCGCTCCATCGACAGCGACTTCACGGTGCGAATGCCGTGCACCGTCTCCAGCATGACGGTGGAGCGCTTTATCTCGGCCGACTGCCAGCGCGCGAAGGCGCGGCGCACCGGACCGAGGAAGATCAGGATGACGGCGCCGCATACCCCGCCGAGCGCTATGATCATCCAGGTCATCGTGGCGTCCAGGTAGAACAACACCGGCAGCATCACCAACACCGTCACCAGGTCGAGCATGGTGGTGAGCATCTTGCCGGTCAGGAAGTCGCGGATCTTCTGGACCTGGTTGATCTGGTACAGGATCGCGCCGGTCTGCCGCCGTTCGAAGAAATCGAGCGGCAGGCCAAGCACGCGGGAAAACACCAGAGTGTTGAGCCTGACGTCGACCCGCGTTCCCACCGTGTTCATGATGCGCCGCCGCGCGTAGCCAAGCAGCGTCTCCCACATGATGGCGAGCGCGAGCAGGGCGCTGATCATCCCCAGGGTGGCCCCATTGCGGTACATCATCACCTTGCTGATCACGACCATGACGGTCAGGGCCGGCAGCAAAGCGAGGAAGCTGAGCACCAGCGAGGCGATCAGCACGTCGCGCATCAGCGTCCGTTCCGCCATCACCAAGCGGACCAGGAAGCCGAGGCCAAGCTGGGATTGCCGCGGCGCGTTGGCGGGCGGATCGATCAGCAGCGCCTCACCGGACCAGACCTGGCGCAGCCGGAGTTCGTCCACCGGCACCCCGTCCTGGTCGCGGGGAGTGGCGGGGTCGCGCAGCCAGACGATGTTGCGGGCCCGGTCGGCACGCATCATCAGCGCCGCACCGCCGGCCTCGAGCAGCAGCACCACCGGACCGGTAGCGGGCAGTTTCATCAGGCGGCGCCAGTTCAGCCGGGCCGACTTCCCCCGCAGGCCGCCGGCACGGGCCCATGCCAGCAACTCCTGGCTGGTCGGGGCGACCCCCGGGGCGAGGTGCAGCGCATCCGGGTCGAGCTGGACGCTATGGTACTTGGCGACGGCGCTCACGGCCATGACGCGAATGGTAAGCGGGTCCGCGCCGCCGGCCTGGGGGCCCGCCGGACCGGAGCCGTGCTGCGTCTGGTCGTGCGATTGGCTCAACTATCTGGTCCCCTGGCCTCGATCCGGCCGACAGCGGGCATACGACCATCCCTCGCGGTTCACGCCCGCCCCGGCGTCGGCGGGGCGCTATAACACACGCGGCCGTGGCCGGTGATGGGAAAATGGAGCCGGAACAGAGACAACCAGGGGAGGCACAGGCGAAGCGGCTGGGCCAGTGCTCAGGCCAGCCCGTACACCGCCCGCGCGTTGCCGCTGAAGACCAGCCGCCGTTCCGCCTCGGTGAGCCGGATGGGCAACGCCTGGTCCGGATCGTCCATGTCCCGGTGCGGATAGCCGCTGGCGAACAGGATGCGGTCCCAGCCCAGCCAGTCGATCACCCGGCGCAGATCCTCCGCCCGCTCGGGCGCGTCGGCGGGTTGGGTGGCGAACCAGAAATGCCGGCGGATCGTCGCCGAGGGCCGGTCCGTCAGGTGCGGCACCTCGTCGCGCATGCGCTCCCAGTGGCGGTCGAAGCGCCAGCACAACGAGGGCACCCAGGCGAAGCCGGCGCCGATGACCACCACGCGCAACGCCGAATAGAGCTCGAACACGCCCTCGGTGACCAGGCTGACCACCGCCGCCTGCTGGCTCAACGCGGCCTCGTGGCGCGCCTCGACGGCGTAGCTGGGCCAGCCCGCGGCGCTGACGGCGTGGCCGTTGCGGCCGGCGGCACGCAGCGCGATGGGCAGGTGGTGGCGCGCGGCGGCGTCGTAGATCGGCCAGTAGCGCCGCCGGCCGAGCGGCTCGATGGCGCGCGCCGCCATCGCCACCTGGACGAAGCCGGCATGGCCGGCCCAGCGTTCGATCTCCTCCACCGCCGTCTCGGCGTCCTCGCCCGGCACCATGATGGCGGCCTTCAGGCGCTTCTCGCGGCTGGTCCAGCAGGCGACCGCCCACTCGTTCATGGCCCGGCAGAGCGCGGCGCCGAGTTCCTGGTTGCGCTCGTCCATGCCC
>PLTJ01000218.1 GCA_003164455.1 Acetobacteraceae bacterium | reverse complement strand
GCGTTCATGCAGGATTACAAACGCTCCGCCGACAAGCAGCGGCTGTTCGCCGACTTCCGGGCTGGGCGCGTCCGGGGGCTGATCGGCTCGGCGGACACGATGGGCACCGGCGTCAATCCGGCCGGCATGACGCGCGGCTGGCGCCGGACCTCGCGCTGGAACGGACAGACTTCGCGCAGCCCATCGGCATCGACGGCGAGACGACGCCGGTCGGACTGATTGCCCGGCTGGAGCACGCCCTCGACCGGATGGAAGCCGACCTCGAAGAGCATCGCCGCCGCGTCACCGACGCGAAAGCCCGGCTGGCCGGCTACGAGCCGCGCCTGGGCGAGGCGTTCCCCTTGCAGGGCGAGTTGGATGGCAAGCTTTTCCAACTTGCCGACATCGAGGCGGACCTGGCCGGTACTGAGGGCGTGGTGTTAGAAATCCATCCGGCACGGCCCAGGGCGGCGGCAGCCTGAACGGCCACGGCCTCCGGGGGGCAGGTAGCGGCCACAACGCGCCCATCTCGGTCGCTGAGCGGAGCGGAGCAGTTTTTCCGAAGCGGATGTTCCACTTGCTGCAGGAAGCCGGTGCAGCATGGGGCACGTCTACATCTATTAACAGATACACTTGCCAGTCTGCCTGTTAATATGATACGTAGATGGGAATGAGCAGCACCCCCGACGCACCGATATCGCCCGAAACGGTCGTTCCCGCCCTGACGCAGGCGATCGGAAAAGTCCTTCGCCGTCTGCGAGCAGACGCAAATCCGGGTGGCCTGAACTTCTCGCAGACTGCGGCCCTCGCCCGATTGGAAGAGAACGGCGGGATGACCACTGCTGATCTTGCGCGCACGGAAGCGATGAAACCCCAGTCGATGGGCACCATCTTGGCCGGCCTTGAGCAGGACGGCTTGGTCGAGCGCAAACCTCATCCCACGGATGGACGACAAGTTCTGTTTTCACTGACGGCATCTGGTGCTGAAGCGAGACGAAAGCGAAGCTTGGCGAAGCAGAAATGGCTACTCGCAGCCGTGGCAAAGCTCGACCCAGGAGACCAACAGACGCTCCTTTCCGCCGCTGCGCTGATCAAGCGCTTGGGGGATTCCTGATGCTTCCTCACCGTTTGAATAGAAAGAAACGCCGATGCCCGTGACCGCCCTCGATCCCAGGACCGCCTTGATCGTCATTGATCTTCAGAAAGGCATTGTCGCGCTGCCGATGGCGCATCCCATCAAGGGTGTGGTGCAGCATGTCATCACCCTGGTTGACGCCTTTCGCGAGCAAGGCCTGCCGGTCGTGCTTGTCAACGTCACCGGGGGGCCCACGGTGCGGACCGAACAGCCGCGCCCCAATCGTGCATTTCCGGCTGGATGGGCCGATCTTATTCCAGAACTGAACCAGCAGCCACAAGACCGTGCGGTGACGAAAGTCACGCCGGGAGCCTTCACGAAAACTGACCTTGAGGCGTACCTGCAAGCGCTTGGCATCACACAGATCGTAATTGCCGGCGTTGCTACCAGCAATGGCGTCGAGGTTACCGCGCGCCAGGCCTACGAACTGGGCTTCAATATCGCCTTCCCGATCGACGCCATGACGGACGTCGATGCTGACGCGCACAGCTACAGCGTCACACGGGTTTTCCCCAAGATCGGCGAAACGGGCACGGCCGATGAGATTATCTCAATCCTGAAACGGAGCACTTGATCATGATGTGGTTGCACGACTTCGCATACTTCTTTGGTGGCGCCTTCCTCGCCAACGCTGTGCCGCATTATGTCAGCGGCATGATGGGGCGACCGTTTCAGAGCCCGTTTGCCAAACCGCCCGGCAAAGGCCTGTCGTCATCGACAGTGAACGTGCTGTGGGGGTTCGTAAACCTTGTAGTCTCATATTGTCTTATTTTGCGCGTGGGCCAGTTCGACCTTCGCGCTGCGGATCAGCTCGCCAGCCTGGGGTTAGGCCTCTTGCTGATGGGCGTGTTCGCCGCGCGGACGTTCGGGCAGTTCCACGGTGGAAATTCCCCAGTTGGCTCGTAGTCGTGAGAACGGCGACGTTTCGCTCGCTAAGGATATTTAACTATCGCCTCTGGGCCGGTGGCGCACTCATCTCCAATATTGGCACCTGGATGCAGCGCACTGCCCAGGATTGGCTGGTACTCACCGAACTCACCCATCATAGTGCGACCGCCCTCGGGGTCGTGATGGGGCTGCAATTTGGGCCTCAGCTGCTTCTGCTGCCCTGGACAGGTTATGCAGCAGACCGCTTCGATCGGCGGAAGCTTTTGATGGCGACGCAGGCGGCAATGGGTGTTCTCGCCCTTGCGTTGGGTTTTCTCGTCATCACCGGTCGGGTTCAATTGTGGCACGTCGATGTGCTCGCCTTCCTGTCCGGTTGCGTCAATGCGATCGATAGTCCCGCGCGCCAGACCTTCGTGTCCGACCTGGTTGGGGATGACGACCTTTCGAACGCGGTGGCCCTGAATTCCACCTCGATGAATGCCGCCCAGATGATCGGCCCGTCGGTCGCCGGTATTGTGATCGCCGCTGTCGGGTCCGGCTGGGCAATCCTGATCAATGGAGCCTCGTTCGGCGCTGTGCTCGCTTCGTTGTTTTATCTGCGCATGAGCGAGCTTCATCCGAATACGCGTGCCAGCCAGGCGCGCGGCAATCTGGTGGAAGGGTTTCGCTACGTCCGGTCCCGACCGGATATTTGGGCCATCCTCTGGATGCTCTTCCTGATCGGCACGTTCGGGCTCAATTTTCCGATCTTCATCGCAACCATGTCGGTCACGATTTTTCATGGCGGCGCAAATCAATATGGGCTCCTGACCTCAGTCCTGGCGGTAGGAGCGCTTGCGGGCGCACTCCTCGCGGCCGGACGGGACAAGCCCCGGTTCGGAATTCTACCCATAGCCGCCGCGATATTAGGGATCGGTTTTGCGCTCGCTGCGATCATGCCCAATGCGTGGCTGTTTGGCGTGGCACTCGTCATCATTGGCTTATCCGGGCTGACCTTCACCACTGCCACAAGCAGCCTGATGCAGCTATCCACTCCACCCGTGATGCGGGGACGCGTCATGGCGTTGCGTCTCGCGATTGGCCTCGGTGCAACGCCAATCGGCGCGCCGATCGTCGGCTGGGTCGCCGACACGTTCGGCCCCCGATGGGCGCTGGGCGTCGGCGCTGCTTCGGGGTTCGCTGCGGCAGCAGTCGCTCTCCGCTATCTTGTAACCCGCAAATGAATGCACGGCGATGCGCTATTTAATGCGGATTCCAACGAAGGCGGCCACCTATTTCAATCGCATCGCGGCCACCATTCCAATCTGATGGCGGCCACCATTCCAATCGCATCGCGGCCAGGCTGGCGTCGTCTCGAAGGTCGGTTTTGGTCATGTCACAGGGGGGCAGTCTGGGTCAAGCGTCAGTGCGCCGCTTGCGTCGATACCACTCGAAAGCCTCCGCAGATTACAGCCCCCAATCGCACGCTAGTCGCGTCCGTAGCCGCGTGGCGGCTCAATGTCGGCAAGTTCAGTTAAATCGAGATCGACGATCGCCCCAAGCGCCTCGGCTGTCGGGCTGTCGCTCAGACTGTCGGGGAGCGCC
>PLTJ01000203.1:7179-8186 GCA_003164455.1 Acetobacteraceae bacterium | reverse complement strand
AGGGCATGTGGCTGGAAGCTCGGCGTTGCTTGTTACTATTGTGGTGACTGTCCTGGTCTACAAGATGCCGGTCAGCGCGGCCATTTCGGCGGCGGCGCTCGGGGTGGTCAGCGGGCTGTTTCCCATCGGCTGGATCATCCTGACCGCGGTCTTTATGTATAACCTGATGGTCGAATCGGGCCAGTTTGAAATCGTCAAGAGTTCCATTTCGTCGATTTCCAATGACCGGCGTCTGCAGGCCCTGCTCGTTGCGTTTTCTTTCTCCGCCTTCATGGAAGGGTCCGCCGGGCAAGGCGCGCCGGTCGTGGTCGCCGCGGCCATGCTGATGGGGCTGGGTTTCCCCGCCATGCCGGCTGCCCTGATCTGTCTGGTCGGCAACACGCCCCCCGTTCCCTATGGACCGGTGGGCGTGCCGACCATCATGATGGGAACGGTGACGGGTATGAGCCCCCTGACCGTATCGGGCGCGGTCGGTATCGACATGACCATCCTGGCGCTCGTCATGCCGATTTTCATGGTCATCGTCCTGGCCGGCCGGCGCAATCTCGCCGGCGTATTGCCGGCGGCTCTGGTGGCCGGCATCAGTTATGCCATCCCCAGCTTCTTCATCAGCCGGTACATGGGGCCGGAACTCCCGGCGGTTTTGTCTTCCGCGGTGTCGATGCTCTGCCTGGTCGTGTTCCTGAAGATCTGGCAGCCCAGGACAATCTGGCGGTTCGAAAACGACAGCGCGATCGTCGATACGGGCATCCGCTACACACCCGGTCAGGTTCTGAAAGCGTGGAGTCCGTTCATCGTCCTGATCATCATGATGATCATCTGGGGCCTTCCCGCCTTCAAGTCCTGGGTTGCCCAGGACCTCAAATGGTTTGTCCTGCTGCCGTCGTGGCCCTGGCTTGACGGCATCGTCTACCAAGTGGCCCCGGTCGTCGCCACGCCCACCAAATATGCCGCGGCCTATCGCATGGACCTGTTCTCGACTCCGGGCACGGCCATGCTGCTGTCGT
>PLTJ01000203.1:1189-7080 GCA_003164455.1 Acetobacteraceae bacterium | reverse complement strand
TTCACCCTCGGCCTGGCGTTCGCGTTCTATACCGGCCTGCTGTTCCCGATCTTCTCGCCCGTCATCGGCTACATGGGGGTGTTCCTGACCGGTTCGGTCACCTCCTCGGCCGCGCTGTTCGGCAANNTCGCCGCAGTCCATCGCGGTGGCCTGTGCCGGCACCGGCATGGTCGGGCACGAGTCGGACATCTTCCGCCGGACCGTGCGCTACTCGCTGGTGCTGCTCGGCTTCGTCGTCGTCGTGGTGCTGGCCGAGGCCTGGGTGTTCCCGGGCATCTGGGGCTGAACGCCTGACACAACGCAACGCGCCCCGGGGAGATCGGCCCCGGGGCGCGTTATGGTATTGGGAAGAACGGCCGGGCGAACCCGGCCGGCGGAATCAGCCCTGGCGGCACTTCATCCGCGGGTTCGTCTTGTTGATCACGTAGACACGGCCATGCCTGCGCACGACGCGGCAGTTCTTGTCGCGGGTTTTGGCCGACCTGAGGCTGTTGCGTATGCGCATGGGAGGGGATGCCTTGTAAGCGAAGCAATGAGGCACGGGGCATACGGGGGTGGCCCGGCGCTGTCAAGACCGGGCTTCACCGGCCGATGGCATCCCAACGCACCAGGCGGACCTGTCCGGCGTGCATCAGTTTGAGCCGGCGCATCCACACCTCGGCCTCAGCGACCACCGCCGCGGCGCGCGGCCGGTCCGGATGGGCCGCCGACAGGTCCCGCACCAGGCGTTTCCAGCCCTGCGCGGCCAGGCGCATATGCCGCGCCGAGATGTCCTCAGTCACCCGCACATCGAAACGCAATTCGGCGAGGGCGGCGGTCAGGGCCGCCTCGGTCGGCAGGTCGGGGGTCCTTCCCTCGACCTCGGCCCACGACCTGACCATGGGGTCGGCCGGATCGAGGCGCCCGGTCGCGACCACGTCGACCAGTACCAGGTGCCCACCCGGCCGCAGCGCCCCGGCCAGGGCCAGCAGCAGTTCGGCCACCGGCACCGGACGCCCGGGAGCTCCGCGCAGCGCCTCCAGCGCCAAGGCGTGATCGAAGCCGCGGCGGCGGAACACCGGGGCCTGCGGGTTCCAGGGGACGACTTTGGCCCGCTTGGCGACGAGCTTGCCCGCGCGCGGCAGCCTCCAGGCCGCGACGGCCGCCAGCGCCGGGTCCGCCTCATGCCCCGAGATCCAGGCGCCAAGTCCGGCCACCACCGCCCGCGCCGCCCCGCCGGCGGCAGCACCGAGCAGCAGCAACGTGGAGGCCTCGGACATGCCGAGCGGCACCGTCAGGCGCAGCACTTCCTCATCCCCGCCCGGGACCACGAAGCCGTCGCCCCAGAGTTCGTCGGCGATGGCGATGCGTGCCGGCGTCCAGCGCACGGCCGGCACGACAGCGGGCGCGACAGCGACGACCGGACCGGGCAGCACCGGCTCGGGCGGCGGTGGGGCTTCTGGCACGGGCGGCCTGGGCCGCATGAATGGGTTGCGCAGATTGGCAAGGCGCATGCGAGGGACCGGAGCGTTCATGGGCGGCGGCGGATCGTTCACCGCCACGCCAGAGTCGCTCCGAGCGGTTGCGAAACCGCTAATCGGACTCCTCGAATTCGGTCAGCACGTAACGCACCGGCGCCGCGCCCACCACGCCCGGTTGACGGAAGCCCGCGGCCGGCCGATGAGGCAGCGCCGCCAGCAACTGGGGAGCACGCCGCCATGACCAGGCCCACCGGAACCCTCGCCGCCTTCCTGGCCATGGCTTTTTTCATTGTCGGCCTGACCGGACTGTTTGCCTCCTTCGCCGCCCCGCTGCCGCTGGAGCGCGCGCTGGCGCGGGAGGCCGCGCTGGACGAGGCGGTGGCGGCGGCGCGCAGTGCCGACCCGGCCGCCGCGCTGACGGGGTTGCAGGCGCGGCTGGGCGAGTCGGCGGCCGCGCTGACGCCGGGTCCGGATCTTCAGGCGCGCATCGCCGCCGAGCGCCTGGCCATGCGGGCACGCTTCGCCACCGAGAGCGATGTCACGCTGGCCCGGCTGCGTTGGCTGATCTCTGTCATCACCGGCATGGGGGCCCTGTTCGGCGTCGCCATGCTGAACCTGGCCGCCCGGGCACGCTGAACGCCGGGCTACGATGCAGACGGCGGTTGCAGCCGGGACGAAATTGTCGCAGACCTGGAACACGGTTCGATGCCGCGGCTGGGATCGCGGCCCGAATCGGACGCACGACACTACCCGGGGGGAGGGAGGTCGCGATGCTGATGCCGCTACGCCTCGTACAGGACCAACCGCTGCAACGGCAGTTCTACGCGCAGATTCGCGGCCTGATTGCCTCCGGCAGCCTGCGTTCGGGCGCGCGTATGCCGTCCACCCGCTTGCTCGCTGAGCAACACTCGGTCGCGCGCATCACCGTGATCCTTGCCTATGAGCGGCTGATCGCCGAGGGCTACCTGCAGACCCGCCCCGCCGCCGGCACTTTCGTGGCCGGCCCGGTACCGGCACGCGCGGAGGCCGGGTCGTCCCCGCTGGGCGGCATCCCGCAGGCCGTCGATTCGCCGCCACGCGTTGCGCTCGATTTCAGTGCCGGGACGCTCGACCCCACCCTGTTCCCGCTGCGCCGCTGGCGGGCGCTGCTGCGCGAGAAGCTGGACCGCCTCGGCGCCGCGCACGACATTTCCCCGCCCGGCGGCAGCCCGGCCCTGTGCGGCGCTATCGCCGACTGGCTTGCTTCGACCCGTGGTTTCGCGGCGGCTCCCGAGCAGGTCGTCGTGCTCGCCTCGCGCGGCCGCGCGCTCGCGTTGCTGGCCCAACTGCTGCTCCGGCCCGGTCAGCGTGCGGTGATCGAGACGCCGGGCGATGCCGAGGCGGACTCCGCTTACGCCGATGTCGGGGCCCGGCTGCTGCGCATTCCCGCCGATGCCGAGGGCATCGAGACCGCACGTCTGCCGCCCGGTTCCACCGCGCTCGCCCATGTCAGTCCGCTGCAGCAGAGCCGCCTCGGCGTCGCGCTCTCGCCAAGCCGCCGCGAGCGCCTGATGGCGTGGGCCGGTGAGGCCGGCGCGGTCATCGTCGAGGACGACAGCGAGGGCGACATCCGCTTCGAGCCCGGCCCGCCGTCGTTGATGGCCTCCGGGTCCGGCGCGCGGGTGGTGCACCTGGGCGGCTTTGGCGCGGTGCTCGGTCCCTGGGTCGGGCTCGCCTATCTGGTCCTGCCACCCGACCTGGCCCGACGGGTACGGGTGCGGGTAGCGCAGCAGCGCGACCATGCCGGCTGGCTGGAGGATGCGGCGCTGGTCACCTATCTCGACATCGGCGCCTATTCGCGCCACGTGCGCCATCTGGGCAAGGCCTGCCGAGAGCGGCGCGACGTGCTGCAGGGAGCATTGGGCCAGCATTTCGGGGCCGTGCGCGTGTTGCCCGCGCAGGGCGGCCTGGCGCTGGCCTGGCTGCTGCCCGGCGCGATCGTCTCGGCGCGAGGCCTTGCCATGGCGGCGCGGCGGATCGGCATCGGTGGTGTCGAACCGATCTCGGCGCCGGGCATGCGCGCCGATCTCAACGACCGCATCGTTCGCCTCGGTTTCGCGGGTCTGCCCGAGCGCCAGTTGCGCGATGGCGCCGCGGCGCTGGCCGAGGCGGCGGGCACGCTACGCCGCGCCGGGTAGCCGGGCTACCAGCGCATGGTGACCGCCGCGCCCACCACGGACACCGAGTAGTTCGGCTTCGCATCGCCGGTGAATATCGCGTTGCTGAATTGCGTGGCGCCGACGCCGTAGGCGTAGTCCTGGTAGGTGAACCGTGAGTACGAGTAACCCCCGATGATCGATATGTTCGGGCGGTACTTGTACTCGGCCTTCAGCGAGATGCTGTTCAGTACGCCCGACGTGCTCGGCAACGCCAGGAGGTACAGCGCCGACGTCGCTACCGGGGTCGGGTTCGTGGCCGAGGTCGGGAAGGAGTAGATGCCGCCGTCGGCGAACGTATAGGACGTGTTGCCGTACGAAAGCGTGTAATCAAACGATACCTTCAGCTTGTCCGGGATCGGCTGCCATTCCGCGCTGGCCCCGAAGGTGTTCGTTACGTCGTCGGTCTTCTGGTTCCAGATGCCGTTGTTGGCGCAGCCCGGTCCCGGCGTCAACGTCGTGCCGCTGCCGTTGCAGACCGCGTTGCTCACCATGCTGTTGGTGTTGAAGAAGAGCTGCTGGTATTCGTAGAAGACGTGCATGCTCAGCGTCTTGGAAAATTCATAGCTGATATCGGGGCCGATCGAGAGGCTGTTGTTGCTCTTCAACCCCAGCGCCGAGGACGGGTAGAAGTCGTAGTCGGCCTTGCCGACCAACGAGATGGACAACCCGGGCAGCCGCAGGAAGGGGGTCTCGGGCCCCGGCGCGTAATCGATCGTCCCCTTCACCTCGTCTCGCCGCCGCGACGCCAGGTAGAAGTCGTAGTAGCCGTAGTAGTCGCTCGTCCCGGTCATGCCGAGTAAGCTGTACGCCGCGCCGGGGTTATATTCACCGGCCTTGCGGTCCTCGTGCATGTAGCGCAGCGACGCCGACAGGCTGTCGGTCAAGGCCGAACGCACCTGCGCCGCCATCTGGTTGGTGCTGGTGTCGTCGGTGTTGCTGTATGTCCGATGGATCGCATCGTAGCTGTAGTCCAGTGTGATCTTGGTCTTGGGCAGGATATGGTAGCCAACCTCCAGGGTCCCCTTGTTGTCCGTATAGCTCGCCGGCAGGTTCATCAGCATGCCCGGGCTGGCCGAGTAGGCGTCGTTGATGTACTGTGCGTAGGCTTCCCGCGAGCTGAGATTCTGGCGGCTGTCGATCGTGTAGCTTGCGCGCACGTCGAGTTTCGGCAGCGGCGCCGCGGTGATGGCGAAATTGCCAAACAAGGTCTCGATCATGCCGTTGAACGCGTCGCTCGGCGGCCCGATCGGCGTGAAATTTCCGTTCCCCGTACTGGCCGTGTAAGTGGCATCCTGTGACATCATTCCGTACTGCAGGTTGGCGTTGACGCGCGTGGTGGGCGTCAGGTTGTAGCCGAACTGCGTCTTGATCTGTTGTGACGAATTCGACGGCGGCAGGGTGTAGCTGGCACGAATGTTCGACGACGCCGCCAGGTTCGCCGCACTCCCGGAGGCTGGCGTGGCGCCGCTGGTGAATCCGAACGGGTTGGCGCCCGCCCATGTCGCGTTGTTGTCGGTGAACCCGTTGTACGTATAGCCGATCATCCACTGCATCCGGCTCGTGTTGCCGTAGACCGCGTTGATATCGAGCCGGTCCATGTCGTAGTTGATGGGCTGGAGGAAGTACGACAGCGCGCTGCTGGTGACGTTGCCGTTGCCGCCGACCGGGCTGGGCGCGCCGAGCCAGGCGAGCGAGTTCTCCTGCAAGCCCTCCTTGTGATCGTGGCGGATGCTGCTGGTGATCGTCCAGTCTTGCCACTGGTACTTGCCGCCGAAGGTGAAGATGTTGCGCACCACGCCAACGTTGGCATTCGGGCTCAACATGTTCGCGGCCTGGGTGGTGGCGTTGGTGATGCTGCCCGGCCCCGCGCCGCCCACCGTCACGCCGTTCACGCCGGTGTAGATGCCGCGGTACGTGTTGGACTGGTAGTACGGGATTTCATCGTAGGAGAAGTTGATGCCCCAGGTGCCCTGCTGGCCGAACTGCGCATTCAGCGAGCGCGAGGTGAGCCCCAGATTGTCGCCTTCCGCATGGTAATAGGTGGTACCACCGGAGTTCCAGGCGTCGCGGCCGTTCAACGTGAAGCCGCCGATGCCGAACAGCCCCTTGTCCTCCTGCCCGGTGTAACGGCCCAATACCGGCGTGGTCTGGCTCTGCCAGCCCAAACCGATCCGGACCTCGTTGTTGTAGACGGGGGGCGGCGCGACGGGCGTTTCGGCCACGTCGAAGTCGT
>PLTJ01000203.1:0-1163 GCA_003164455.1 Acetobacteraceae bacterium | reverse complement strand
GGTTGTTGGACCCGTGGATCTGCGAATGGCAGTTCACACAACCCCTGCCAAATGCCCGGAAGTTGGTGAGGGCCGCACCGGTGGGCGGGAAGATCTTGTACGGCAGCCCCTTTCCGGGATTGTACAGCGTCGCACCGCTGTAGGGGTTGGAGTTGTGACCGGAAGTCGCGTGGCAGTCCTGGCACAGGAAGGACGGCCGCTCGATCAGCAGGCGCGCCTGGTTCGACCCGTGCGGTGTATGGCAGTTCAGGCAATTTTCGCGGACCGGCAGGTGCTCCCACAGCAACGGACCGCGCTTCTCCGCGTGGCAGTTGTAGCAGGTCTCGTTGACCGTCACTTCCTTCAGCAGCTTCGGTCCCGGCGAGCCGTGCGGGTTGTGGCAGTCGGCGCACACCACTTTGCCCTCGCGGATCGGGTGGTGCGAGAACTTGTAGCTGTCGGCACGCTGTTCAGTGTGGCAGGTGAAGCACTTCTGCGCCTGAGTCGTCTTCACCAGGATCGGGTCCTTGCGGACATGGATGGTGTGGCAGCTGGAGCAGGTCACGTCGTTGGTGGCGTGCTGGCTGCCCTGCCAGTTCATCCTGAGGCCGGCCTGGTGGCAGTTCAGGCACATCTGGTTCTGCACCGCCGGCGGCGAGGCGAACCTGCCGTTGAACAACACGCCCGGGGCCGCGGTGCGGCTGGCCAGATGCTCGGGGCTCGGGCCGTGGCAGGATTCGCAGCCGTGCTGCGCCATCGGCGTGCGCGGGTCGCCCTGTACACCGTGTACGGAACTCAGCACCGGCGACTGCTGCTGGTCGTTGTGGCACGTCAGGCAGGTGTTCGGACCCTCGGGCGCATAAGGCTTGGTCTGAGCCGATGCCGTCATTGACCCGGCAGCGACAAACAGGCCGCCAAACACGACAGTGAGGAGCATCTTCCTCATCGGGAACCCCCTTGCATCGCCGTCGGCGGCCGGTCCGGTCAGGTCGCGCCGTTTCACTTCTTTATCGCAACAAAATCGCCCGAACCCGAGTTGATCGAGAAATCGCGCTCGTTGGAAATGTAGTGGTACCGCCCAGCCGTGTGGCCGGCATGGATGGCGAAGGAAATCGTGTAGTGGGTGCCCGGCGTGAAGCTGATCTGACCCGACGCGCCGGCCAGCTTGCGGCTCAGCGTCACCG
>PLTJ01000281.1 GCA_003164455.1 Acetobacteraceae bacterium | reverse complement strand
GAAGTCGATGAAGGGCCCCGCCGCCGGCGGTGCGCGGGCCGGCTCCGCGGCCAAGGAAGAAGAGCCCCTCGAGTAGAGAGGGATGGCTTCTGGTAGGCGAAGCCATCCCTCTCCAGCTCTTTGTTTGATCGCGTGATTCAGACCTCCGGCGATTCCGCCTCCGGTCATCGCGCTCTGGCGCTTCGTCTGAAGAGTTTCGCCGGACGGCCTGGCCTTCCTTATCCATGCACGTTGCTGCGTCCGGGGGGGAGCCCCTGGACTTCCTTCCCCCCCCGGGGTAGCACGGCGCGGACATGGCCTGTAATGTCCGTGCTGTCGGTGGGCCGGCTGAGTCCGGGTTGCGTTGCTTTGCGGTGGGAGATCAGTTTTTGGTTCGTGCTCGCGCTGCGCTGCTGGCCGTGCTGTCGGCGGTATGGCTTCTGTTTCCGTTGCTCGCGGCTGCCCAGCAGCCGCAGCGTGCACCCGTGCGCCCGGCGGCCGCGTCGCAGCCGGCCAGCACCATCACGGATATCCGGGTCGAGGGTAATCTGCGCATCGAGGCAGGTACCATCCGCTCCTACATGCTGGTGGCGCCCGGGGACGCGTACAATACCGACCGCGTCGACCTCAGCCTGAAGACGCTGTATGCGACCGGCCTGTTCAGCGACGTGTCGATCCGTCGCGACGGCACCGCCCTGGTGGTGGCCGTGAAGGAAAATCCGATCGTCAACCGGCTTGCCTTCGAGGGCAACCACAAGCTCACCGACGAAAACCTGCGTGACCTGGTGCAGTTGCGGCCGCGCGCCGTGTTCACGCCGACGCTGGCCGAGTCCGACCGCCAGCGCATCCTCGACCAGTATGCCAAGCGGGCCCGCTTCGCCGCCCAGGTCACCCCGAAGATCATCGAATTGCCGCAGAACCGCGTCGACGTGGTGTTCGAGATCAACGACGGCGATGCGGCTTTGATCGCCAAGATCGTTTTCGTCGGCAACAAGGCGTTCAGCGAGGGCACGCTGAGGGATGTCGTCGGCAGCCGGGAAACGGCCTGGTGGCGTTTCCTGTCCACCTCGGACATCTACGACCCTGATCGCGTCGCCTATGACCGCGAGTTGCTGCGCCGGTACTATAACAAGAACGGTTACGCCGATTTCGACGTAACCGGAGCGACGGCCGAACTGACCGCGGACAAGACGGGTTTCTTCCTGACCTACACGGTGAACGAGGGCGAGCGCTACCGGATCAGCAAGGCCACGGTGAATTCCTCCCTGCACGACATGCCCAGCGCGACGCTGCAGTCCGAGCTGGAGATGTCGGCCGGCGAATGGTTCGACGGCGACGCCGTCGAGCGCACCGTCCAGGCGCTGACCGACTACGTGCAGGGACACGGCCAGCCTTTCGTGAACGTCCAACCCCGCATAGAACGCGACCGCGACAAGCATACCATCGCCCTGGTGTTCAACGTGACCGAGGGGCCGCGCGTCTATGTCGAGCGCATCGAAATCGGCGGCAACACGCGCACCAAGGACAAGGTAATCCGGCGCGAGTTCCGCCTCGCCGAGGGCGATGCCTTCAATGCCGCCCTGCTGCGCCGCACCCAACAGCGACTGAAGGACCTGAACTTTTTCGATTCCGCCGCCCTGACCACGCAGCCCGGCTCGACGCCCGACAGGGCGATCATCAACGCCCAGATGGCGGAGAAAGCCACCGGCGAGCTGACCGTCGGCGGCGGCTACTCCACCGATATCGGTGCATTGGTGAGTTTCGGCATCCACGAGCGCAACCTGGTCGGCACCGGCCTCAACGCGGGGCTGGACGCCACGCTGGCGCAGAAGGAGAGCCAGGTGAACATCGGGCTCACCGACCCCTACTTCCTCGACCGCAATATCGTTACCAGTGCCAACGTCTTCCTGGTGAACAACAGCAACTCGACGATCGCTAATTATGACGAGCGGCGCGTCGGTTTCTCATTGAGTGCCGGCTACGAGTTCAACGATCATTTGCGGCAAACCTGGATGTATTCGCTGGTTCAGCGTTCGATTTACGATATCCAGACCGGGGCCAGCCTGTACGTGTGGAACGCCGCCGGGGTGACGTTGATGTCGCAGGTCGGGCAGACCTTAACGCTCGACTACACCGACAGCCGCCTTGACCCGCGCCAGGGCTGGCTGATGCGCTTCGGGACCGACTTCGCCGGCCTCGGCGGCGATGTCCATTACGTGCGCACCAAGGTGGACGGCGAATACTTCATCCCGCTGGATCGGTGGTTCGGCAGCAACGACTGGGACATCGCCATCACAGCCGGCACCGGCTATCTGTTCTCTTTCGACGGGCAGGAGCAGATCATCGACCGCTTCTTCCTCGGCGGCGACAATCTGCGCGGCTTCCAGACCGCCGGCGCCGGCCCGCACTCCGTGCCCACCAACACCTATCCGGACAACGACAGCCTGGGCGGGCGGTTCATCTGGACGCAGTCAACCGAACTCCGCTTCCCGCTGCCGGTCTCGCCCGACCTCGGCCTGTCCGGGCGCATGTTCGTCGACATGGGCGGCCTGAGCCAGGTCAGCTCGCTTACTCTGTCCGGCGTGCGGCAGCCTCTCGTTGACAGCGCCGCTCCACGAATTGGCACCGGCATCGGCTTTTCCTGGAAAACGCCGTTCGGACTCATCAACCTCGACTTCGCCCAGGCGGTGCTGAAGCAAAAATACGACGAGACCCAGTTTTTCCGCCTCGGCTTCGGAACAAGGTTCTAGTGCACATGATGCGTAGTTGTCTTTCCGCCGCGCTGGTCGTGGCCCTTTTCGGCTTCGCGGCCCCGGCCTCGGCGCAGAACAACCAGGACTTCTTCGTCCCCGGCCAGCAGCGCCCGCCCGCCGGTGCCCCCGCCGGCGCCGCCCGCCCGGCTCCGGCCGCCCGGCCACAGCAGGCCCCGCAGCAGCCGATGATGTCGTCTGAACAACAGGAAGAACAGGCTCCGGTGCAACTGTCGCCGCGGGTGCAACTGCCGCCGGTGCCCGACATCCCCGCCCTGCCGCGCGGCCCCAGCCCGCCGGCCTCCGTGCTCGGCGTGCTCGGCGTGCCGGACGTCATGCATGCCTCCACCGCCGCCCAGCAGATCGAGAAGACCATCGGCGAGCGGCGCGAGAAGC
>PLTJ01000047.1 GCA_003164455.1 Acetobacteraceae bacterium | reverse complement strand
TGGCAGTTCCTGGTCAATGACCCAGACCGCATCCAATCAATCGGGGACCGTGAATGGGCGTGTGTCAATGTTTAGGGCGGTTGGTATTATCCGCGGAGCACGGATGAGAAGGAGCCTTGACGCCACCGGCGGCTCATCTCCCGCACACGCGCCTCGCGCTGACGATGGCGCTCCTCAATAATCTCCTCGAAGTCGAGACCTCCGTGCTGGGCCAGGATGTGTTGTTCAATAACACGGGTCAATTCCGAGCGCTTGCCTCTAAGAAGAACGTCGAGCAGCAGTCGGTGCTCCTCGACGATCTCCTCCATCGATTTGCTGAAAGTGGAAAGCCCGATGATGATCGTGAGTGGACGGGCAACATTTTCCCACACCGAGCAAAGCAGGTCGTTTTTGCTCAGGCGGCAAAGTTCGCGATGGAAGGCCGCATCGGCGCTGGCGATGCCGTAGCTGTCGCGCCGCTTGGCCATCTGCTCCAGCTTCTCGATCTTCCGCTCAAGCGGCTTGAGGTCGGCCTTCTGGTTCTTCCCGAGGGTAACCGCTCGCCGGGCGGCGATTACCTCGAGACCTATTCTCACCTCGGCGATCTGGTCGAGGCGCGTCCGAGTCATCGGGCTCAAGCGAACGCCCTTATAAGGCGTGCTGACGACGAGGCCCTGGCTTTCCAGCAGGCGCAGCGCCTCGCGGACCGGGATTCGACTGACCTTCAGCTCGTCGGCGATGACGGCTTCGACGAGCCGGTCCCCTGGCAAGATGAGGCCACGTGCAGCCCGGGCGACCACGGCTTCGACTACCTGCTCGGACAGCGTATGGCGGCGAGTCGAATTCTTCGTCACTTTGGTGTTCGGCGGGCTGCTGTTGTCGTTATCGCCGTCGCCTGTGCGTGCATTCATCCCGGCTCCAGTGCGGCCGAAGACTGCCGCTCGAAATCGCGCCTTGTGTAGGCAGTTCCCCGACTTTCTGGCAAGAGACAACTCGCTCGCGGAATTGTACATGGCCTGCCGGTTAGCTCCCTTTCATGGGGCCCATGCCACGGTGCGTCCGGCGCGGGTTCCCCCGGCGGTCCATTGGCAGAGACGCCACCCCGCCCTGATGGCGGGAGCACGAAGGTCTCCTCTCGATCGCCACCGAATGCGCGCCATATTTTCCGGTCCATCCGATGTCGTGGCGCGACGCCATCGAACAGCGGCGGCCATTTCCCGGCGTCACGGTCAGGAACGCGTGCGACCAGCGGGAACGTGGCATCCGGTTACCCTGAGGTATACAGTTTATTAGTATACGAGTTCTCACTGCCCCCGATAACCGAAGGCCATTCCGCTACGGTTGGTGTGATAATCCAGTTGAGATCCTGGTACGCCGCCCCGCTGAGTGGCCGGGCTGTGCATAGGCCCTGGATTTTTGCTTTGATGGACACATATCCTATTGATAACACTCAAAAACGGCGGCATTTGCGGTATACCAATAGCCGGTATACATTAAGGCCGCGTCTCGTGCCTGACAGTGCAAAAGCTGAGGAGGACACGCCATTGAACCGGACCACACTGCAGACGTCACCGGAAGGCGCCCTACCGTCTTCCAGTGAGACCATTCCAACCATCGAACGCGAAACCATCAAGCGCGTCGTGTGGCGGCTGATGCCGCTTCTGGTGCTGGGCTACTTCGTGGCCTACATCGATCGGGTCAACGTCGGCTTCGCCGCACTGACCATGAACAAGGCGATGGGCTTCTCGTCGGCCGTCTACGGCTTCGGCGCCGGCGTGTTCTTTATCGGCTACGTCATCGCCGAGATTCCCAGCAATCTGATCCTGGACAAGGTGGGCGCCCGAGTCTGGATCGCCCGCATCCTGTTCACCTGGGGCATCATTTCCGGCCTGACCGCCTTCATCTGGAATGACTGGAGCTTCTACACGATCCGCTTCCTGCTCGGGCTGGCCGAGGCAGGGTTCTATCCGGGCATGATCCTCTACATGACCTGGTGGTTCCCATCGTACTACCGCGCGCGGATGCTGGCGATTTTCATGACCGCGCAGACGGTGTCGATGGTCATCGGCGCACCGGTGTCGAGCTGGGTGCTGACCTTCGACGGAGCCTTCGGCCTGCAGGGCTGGCAGGTGCTGTTCATCTTGGAGGCGATTCCCTCGCTCATCATGTGCTTCGTCGTGCTGGCCTGGCTGACCGACCGTCCACGCGATGCCGCGTGGCTGCGCCCCGAGCAGCGCGATTGGCTGCAACAGCGGCTGGACTCCGAGCGGGCGCAACGGGAGTCGCTGCGTCGTTACGAACTGGTCGAGGCGCTCTACAACCCCCGCGTCTGGCTGCTGACGTTGGTGTACTTCGCCTACAACTCGGCCAACTACACCGTGCTGGTCTTCCTGCCGCAGATCGTCAAGTCGTTCGGCATCTCGATCCAGATGACCGGCTACGTGACGGCCATTCCTTATATCTGTGCGGTCGCCGTGATGATCTACTGGAGCCTGCGTTCCGACCGCTCGGGCAGCCGCACGATCTATTGCGTCGTGCCCTGCCTGGTCGGGGCCGCGGGCTTGGCCGCCTGTAGCGTCATCGGCATCGACCATCCGGTGGCGATGATGATTGCGATGATCATCGGCGTCATCGGCCTGCAGACGATCGCTCCGACCTTCTGGCCGGTGCCCACGGCCATGCTGTCGGGCGCCGGTGCGGCCGGCGGGCTCGCACTGATCAACTCGGTCGGAGGCCTCGGTGCCTTCTTCGCACCCTACGCCTTCGGACTCATCAAGGACGCGACCGGCGGCAGTGACCAGCTCGCGCTGCTGGTCCTGGCCTGCGCGCCGGTGGTGTCGGCGGCGGTACTGCTGGTGTTGGGCCACGACCGCCGGTTGGAGCAGATTCCGAGCCGCTGAGAGAGTTGACGAGTGCCCGGCGGTGGTGCCGCCGGGCCCCCGGCCCGGATACTCCGGCCGGAGACGATGGGACGAGCGTCGTGATAGCCCAGGGACGCGGCATCGTGCCCGGCGGGTAGCGGCGTTACAGCCAAGCTGATTGAAGGAGATTCGCGACCATGAATGCAATCGTGCACGACACCGGCGAGCGGCATTTGATCGAGACGGCAAGCCGTGTAACCCCCGGAGGTTCCTTCGGCAATCTTCCCACCGAACTGGTCATTCGAAAGGGCAGCGGCGGCCGGGTTTGGGACGAAAGCGGTAATTCGTACGTCGACTTCCTGCTCGGTTCCGGTCCGATGTTCATCGGCCACGGGCACCCGGACGTGACCTCAGCGGTCGCCGCGCAGGTGCCGCTCGGCACCACCTTCTTTGGTCCCAACCGGTTCGGCGTGAAGTTGGCCGACGCCATCATCGGGGCGGTGGCCTGTGCCGAGAAGCTTCGCTTCGTGTGCACGGGCACGGAGGCCACCATGTATGCCCTGCGCGCGGCGCGCGCCTGGCGCAAGCGCGACAGGATTCTCAAGTTCGAGGGCGGCTTCCACGGCATGAGCGACTCCGTTCTGATGAGCTGGGCGCCCAGGCACCCCGGTAATTTCCCGCAAGCGCTGCCTGATTCCGCCGGCATTCCGCACACCGTGCACGATGACGTGCTGATTGCCCCCTTCAACGACGCCGAAACGGCAACAAGCCTGATCCGGGAGCACAAGGACGAACTGGGCGCGGTCATCGTCGAACCCTTCCAGCGGGTGATCCCGCCGGTCCCGGGCTTCCTCGAGGCGCTTCGCAAGGTCACCGCTGAGTGCGGCATCCCACTGATCTTCGACGAGATCGTCACCGGTTTCCGCTTCGCCTATGGCGGTGCGCAGGAATACTACGGCGTGGTCCCGGATCTCTGCGCGCTCGGCAAGATCATGGGCGGCGGTTTCCCCCTGGCGGCGGTGGCCGGGCGGGCCGACATCATGGCGCACTTCGACAGCTCCGCGGTCCCAGAGGAGGATTTCCTGCCGCAACTCAACACGCTGGCAGGCAATCCGGTGGCCGCGGCGGCCGGGCTTGCCACGCTCGAAGTCCTGCGCCAGCCCGGCACCTACGAGCGCGCCTTCGCCACCGGCCGCGAGTTGATAGCGCGGCTGTCGGAACTGCTGAAGCGCTCGCGCCTGCCGGCGCATGTCATCGGCGAGCCGGTGCTGTTCGACGTGGTGTTCACCGACCAGCCGGTGAAGGACTACCGGAGCTGGATTCGTTCGGATGCTGCACAACTCAGGAAGTTCAACCAGGTTCTGCGTCAGCACGGAATCTTCAAAAGTGAGACGAAGTACTATGTCTCGGTCGCGCACACGCAGGCCGATATCGACCAGGCGACCGAAGCCTGGTCCGCGGCGATCGACGTGCTCGCGGCGGAGCGCTAAGGCACAACCGGCCTCCGCCACGACCGGCCGGATGGCGTGGCGGAGGCTTTCGGGCGGGGCGATGGAGCGTCATCCGTGATGGATGGCGCGTGACATCCCAAGTGGATGAGGGTCCGCGATGTCAACGCAAAAGAGCTATATTTCGACCGATATCGACTTTGACCGCGAGGGCAAGCACATCGGCAGGCTACGCCTGCCCTATTCGCGCAATACGTCGGGCTGGGGAATCATCCCGATCCCGATCGCGGTGGTCCGCAACGGCAGCGGCCCCACCGTGCTGCTGACCGCCGGCAACCACGGCGACGAGTACGAAGGGCAGATCACGCTCAATACGCTCATCCGCACCCTCGAACCGCGCCATATCAAGGGGCGTGTGATCATCCTGCCGGCGATGAACTACCCGGCGGCGATGGCCGGACGCCGTGTCTCTCCGTTCGACGGCGTGAACCTCAACCGGGCGTTCCCGGGCGACCCGGATGGCACACCGAGCCAACAGATCGCGCACTACGTCAGCAGCGTGCTGGTGCCAATGGCAGACGCCATCATGGACCTGCATTCCGGCGGGTATTCCATGCGCATGCTGCCAACCGCGATCATCTATCGCCCCAGCACCCCCGAACTTCTCGAGCGGGTGATCGGAGCGGCCCGCGCCTGGGGCTGCCCGCTTGGTATCCTTTTCGATGATCTCGGCGAACGGCGGACATTCGACGCGATCTGTCGCGATGCGGGTTTGCTCAAGCTGGGAACGGAACTGGCCGGCGGAGGCACCGTTTCGGTCGAGGCGTTGGCCTTCGCGGAGACCGGAATCTGGAATCTCCTGAAGTATTTCGGGGTGCTGGTGGCCTCGCCGCCGGCGCCGCGGCATCCGTGCCCCAGGTCGGGGCCGATGCGGCTCACCGAGATCACCGGGCCGGAAGCCTATGTCTATGCGACGGGGCACGCCATCTTCGAACCGGCCTTCCGACTCGGCGACGAGGTGGCCGCGGGCCAGGTCGCGGGTTGGCAGCACTACCTCGACGAGATCGAACGCGATCCGGTTCCGCTCCATTTCCACAAGGGCGGTCTGGTGGCTTGTACGCGCGGCCCTGGATGGATCGAGCCTGGTGATCTGGCCACGCTCGTGGTCACCGACACCACTGGCTGATACCGCGCCGCGCGCGACGTCGCGTATCCCTCTCCTCCCACGTTGCAGGCACGCCCCATGGGCGTGCCTGCTTGCGTTGGTCAACCGCGGATGATCTCGGCGCTGCTGCGGCAAGGCAGAGCGAGGGCTTCCGCAACCGCCGGACAGGTAATGTCGCCGGCGTGCACGTTCAGGCCCGCGAGCAGATGCAGATCGGCCTTGACCGCCGCCTTCCACCCCTTGTCGGCCAGCGCCAGCACGAACGGCAGCGTGGCGTTGCCGAGCGCGATCGTGGAAGTGCGCGCCACGGCGCCGGGCATGTTGGTCACACAGTAGTGCACCACCCCTTCCTCGACATAGGTGGGCTGGGCGTGCGTGGTCGGCCGGCTGGTCTCGCAGCAGCCGCCCTGGTCGATGGCGATGTCCACCACCACCGAGCCCGGCCGCATCCGCCGGATCATCTCCCGCGTCACCAGCTTGGGCGCCGCCGCACCCGGCACCAGCACCGCGCCGATCACCAAGTCGGCTTCCGTCACCGCCGCCTCGATCGCCGCGGCGGTGGAGAACAACGTGTGGATCTGTGTGCCGAACTGCTGCTCAAGCTCCCGCAACCGTGAAAGCGATTTGTCGATGACGGTCACGGTGGCGCTGATACCGACCGCCATGCGCGCCGCATTGGTGCCGGAAACGCCGCCGCCGATCACTACCACGCGCCCCGACGGCACGCCGGGCACTCCGCCCAGCAGAACGCCGGCGCCGCCCTGCTCGCGTTCCAGGCAGTGCGCGCCGACCTGTATGCTCATCCGCCCCGCCACCTCGCTCATCGGCGCCAGCAGCGGCAGCGCCCCCTGGGCGTCGGTCACCGTCTCATAGGCGATGCAGGTGGCCCCCGACTTCATTAGTCCGATCGTCTGCTCGCGGTCGGCGGCGAGGTGCAGGTAGGTAAACAGCACCTGGTCCGCCCGCAGTTGGGCGATCTCGGGGGCCAGCGGCTCCTTGACCTTGACGATGAGGTCCGTTTCGGCAAACACCGCTGCCGCTTCTGAGGCGATGGTAGCGCCGGCGGCGCGGTAGGCATCGTCCGAGAAACCGATGGCCATCGCAGCGCCTTCCTGCACCAGCACCCGGTGGCCGTGAGCCACCAGTTCGCGCACGCTGGCGGGGGTTAGCCCCACCCGGTATTCGTGCGTCTTGATTTCCTTGGGAACGCCGATCCTCATTTGGTATACCTCCAAAGTGTATACTGCTAAACCGTATCAGGTTGACTCTCGCTTGCCAACCGGGCCCGACGCCCGCGGAGGAGGAATGCGTGAAAGGAACGGACGTTCTGTCCCCTCTTTCGTTCGAGAAGTGGACGCCGAAAACTTGTGAAACTGACGTATGCGACGGTCTGGTTCGCCGAAGATCAGAGAAGGAAGAAGCATGTCGACCCAGCCCGGATTTTTCGCAAGTGCCCGGCAGGGCTTTCAATTACCTCACTTGCCTGCAAATCGAGGACGCAAATCAACGCGCCACATAGCTGATGGACTGGTGGGCGCGGCAGGTCCACTGTAGGCGCCATTCAATCGCAACCGGAGCCATGGGAAAGGTCACCAACCATGAACACGAAGCCGCATGTGGGACTTATCGGTGCCGGCCTGATGGGGCATGGCATCGCGACGAACATTCAGAAGCATGGCTACGCTCTGAGCTTTCTCTCCTACGTGGGGAACCAGCCGGTGGAGGACCTGCTCGCGAAGGGCGCGGTTGCAAAAGCGTCCGGAGCGGAACTCGCCGCGCAGTCGGACGTCGTCATCCTCTGCGTAACCGGAACGCCCCAAATCGAGGATGTCATGTTCCGGGCGGATGGGGTTCTTGTCGGCTTGAAACGCGGAACGATCGTGATCGATTGTTCGACCGCCATTCCTGCCTCGACCCTCGTGGTGGCGGCACGCGTTGTCCAGGCAGGGGGTCGCTATCTCGATGCGGCTATGACTCGCACGCCGAAGGAAGCTGCGGAGGGGCGGCTAAATCTAATCGTTGGCGCGCCGGACGATCTGTTCCAGGAGGTGCTGCCTTTGCTCCGGTGCTTTGCTGAGAACATCGTCCACGCCGGCCCGGTCAGCTCGGGGCATCAGCTGAAGTTGCTGCACAATTTCGTCTCGCTCGGCTTCTCTGCCGTGTTGGCCGAAGCGGCGGCGGCGGCACGGCGCGCGGGCGTGCCGCCCACCCTTTTTGTCGACGTGCTCGGCAAGGGCGGCGGGGGGGGTGTTGTTCTCGACCGCATGAAGCCGTTTATTCTCGCCAACGATTCGTCCGGCGCCACCTTCACCCTGGGAAATGCGCTAAAGGACATGACCTATTATATGGCGTTGACGCACGAACTGAACGCCACGAACGGCTTGGCACAGGCGACGCAATCGCTGTTCGCCGCCGTGGCAGTCAAGGGTCAACAAGCACGGGCGATCCCAGAATTAATCGCTATCCTGTCAGACAACAAAAGCTGACGCAAGACAAGGGGCGGTGGATCGATGGCAGAGGATGACCTCGCAATCCTGTCCTGGTTGGTCATCCTTGTGCATCGGCCCCGGATTGGAACCCCCGGCCGCGAGCGCCGCAAGACGTTGACCTCGAATGCGAAAATTCGTTCTGAGGGGGGGGCAAATCGGCTCGGGTGTCAAATCGCTTCCTGCTTACGCACTTGCCTCAGTGGTCTGGGTTTGGTGCATAACGTGAACAAGGACGCTTGGCGAGGGGCAGCGATGGCTTGGAACAGGGTGCAATTTCAGAAGGGTCTTAGTGAAGTCAAGTTCGAACAGATTTATGGGACAGAGGAGCAATGCCGGGCGGTGGTCATCACGTCACGCTGGCCGAATGGCTTCGAGTGTCCGGGCTGCGGTGGCCGCGACTAGAGTGAGATAAAGACTCGCAGATTATTCCAATGCTGTGCCTGTCTACTCCAGACGTCGCCGACAGCAGGCACCATCTTTGCGTCGACCCATTTGCCGCTGCGCCTGTGGTTCCGCGCCATGTATCACCTGACCCAGAGCAAACAACGCATTTTCAGCATCGAACTCGGCCGTCGCCTCGGCGTGACCCAGACCACGGGCTGGAGAATCAAGCACAAGCTGGCGCAGGTGATGATGGAGTGCGACGCCACCAAGCAGCTAACCGGGCGCGTTGAACTCGACGATGCTTACGTTGGTGGCGAGCGCACCGGCGGCAAGCGAGGCCGCGGCGCTTCCGGCGGGACGCCGTTCGTCGCGGCCGTCGAGACCACACCCAAGGGCAAGCCGGTGCGGCTGAAGTTACGACGCGTGGCCAGCTTTTGCAGTCAATCCATCTCTAGCTTTGCCAAGAGAGCTCTCGATCCGAGCGGTGATGTCATCAGTGATGGTCTACGATGTTTCAATGCGGTTACTGACGCCTGGTGTGCACATCTGGTCCTCAAGACTGGATCAGGTGTTCAAGCGGGCCGCACTCCGGCCTTCAAATGGGTCAATACAGCACTCGGAAATATCAAATCTGCCATTGCCGGAACATATCGTTCGCTCCAGGAGAAGCATGTACCGCGCTATCTCGCCGAGTTCGAATACCGCTTCAACCGGCGATACGATCTCGGCGCCATGCTCCCGCGCCTCACCAGGGCTGCCGTCCGGACCCCACCCATGCCCTACCGCCTGCTCAAGCTGGCCGACGCCTATGCGTGAGCAAGCACAACTTCACTGAGGCAAGTACGTAAGCAGGATTAGTTTTGAAGATGTAGTTCTTCAATGTATTAAGCCTTCACAGAAATCTCGGCAGATCGGCGCAATCTGTCGAGATTACCACTCGACCGATTTTGTCCGAGGCGGAATTGTGGGTTGGATTAGCGGCATGCTTGCGGTCGCAACTGGCCAGCCCTGGTGGCGTTGGGAGGTTCACCCGGCACTGCCGAGCCCATGTGGGCCGACGCGGTCACCTGGGCCCAAACCAGCACTGACATGCCGCGTCAGCCCGTCCGTTCCCGTTGGAGAATGCTGCCAAAAGTGTCAACTCCTGCGGAGATCACTATATCCCGTCGAGGGGCCGAGCCCCTCGCCTCGATTCTTGCCCAGTCTCGAAGCCGCTCCCCCCACACCCCCCGGCATTCGTCATGCCGTCGCGCACGCGGACCCGCCAGAGCGCGTACGAGTTCGGTCGGCCGGCCGC
Source organism: Acetobacteraceae bacterium (assembly GCA_003164455.1). Lineage (GTDB taxonomy): Bacteria > Pseudomonadota > Alphaproteobacteria > Acetobacterales > Acetobacteraceae > Rhodovastum. The sequence goes on along the minus strand of PLTJ01000047.1, from coordinate 5,656 downwards.
AGCTGGCGTTCCGGGCGTTGTGGGACACGGCGATCGTGGCGTAGAATGATTCCGCCGTGCGCCGGGTGTGGCCACGGCACCAACTCGCGACGATGTGCCGAAATGGGCGGTCTGCGTGACCGTGTCGCAGCGCCGACCAGTGCAAAAGCAGACCATGGAGGAAACACAGTGAGCATGGGCAGAAACGACTTTTTGACAACTCGGCGCGGTGCCATGACGAGCGTCGTGGCGCTGGGGCTTGCCGCGACGGTGGCGCCGAGATCTTCCGTCGCGCAGGCATTTCCCAAGCCGAAAGCACCGCTGGTCATCAGCGTGATGGATATCGCCGGAGACCTGCAGCTCAGCCAGGCGGCCATAGAGAAGTTCGCCGCCATGCATCCGGACCTCGTCTCGAAGTTCGTGTTCACCCAAGGGCCGGCGCCCGAACTCGTCGCCAAGCTCCAGGCCCAGCAGGCCGCCGGGCGGGTCGATATCGATTTCGTGCTGACCGGCACCGATGGCGTTGCCGCCGGCTTGGAGAACGGCATCTGGGTTGAAATCCTTCCCAAGTATGCAGCGAAGCTTCCCGACCTTGAGCAGATATACCTGCCCGGTGCTTGGGCGATGCAGAAGATGGCGCGCGGGCAGGCCTTCATCGACGACTGGTACCCGTCCGGCCCCCTTCTGGAATATGCACCCGATCGGGTGAAGGACTTGCCGGACAGTGCGGAGGCGCTGCTGGTGTGGTGCCGCGCCCATCCGGGCAAATTCATGTATGCCCGCCCGGCGAATTCAGGGCCGGGCCGCACCTTCGTCATGGGGCTGCCCTACCTCCTCGGGGACAAGGACCCGTTGGAGCCGATCAACGGCTGGGACAAGACCTGGGCCTATCTGAAGGAGATCAACAAGTACATCGAGTACTATCCATCGGGCACGGCCGCCACGATGAAGGAGCTCGCCGAAGGCTCGCGCGATATCATCGCCACGACAACGGGATGGGACGTCAATCCGCGCTACCTCGGCGTCGTGCCGGAGGATTACAAGGTCGCAACCCTGAAGGGCTTCCATTGGGTGAGCGGTGCCAACTACGTCGCGATCCCCAAGGGCGTGTCGGAAGAGAAGCTGGGCGTTCTGCTTGACCTGCTCGCGTTCATCCTCCAGCCCGAGCAGCAGGCCTTCATGTACGACCACGGCTACATGTACCCTGGGCCGGCCATCAAGAACGTGTCAATCGAAATGGCGCCGAAGGACAGCCAGGACTGTTTCCGCCGTTTCGGCAGGCCCGAGTACGCGGCCTTGATCGCGGACAACCCGATTGAACCGCCGCTCGACACCAAGCCTATGGTTGCCATGTTCGACAAGTGGGATCGTGAAATCGGCGCGTCCAAGTAATCGCTGAAGGCGTCGCGACGCCCGACGAATGCCCGGGGGTCCGGGGGAGATGCTTCGCTCCCCTCGGCTTCTTTGCGTGCTCCGAGAGCTACAGGACGATCCGCGCGATGCTGTCCGCCGCTTCGAGCCGCGTGCCGTAGGGAGCGCAGAGCTCGGCCAGATGCGCGAAGAGCGAGACGTCGTGCGCCGACGTGACGAGGATGGTGGCCACCTGCCCGATATGAGCAGCCGCATCGCTTGGTGCAATCATCGTCCGGGCCTGCACTGCCGTCGCCAAAAGATCGATAGGCACAAGCCGATGATCGATTGCTTGCGAGACCTCCGAGGAAGGAGCAACAGCACAGCATGCGGCGACCAGACTCGCAACGACATGAAATGCTTTGGCAGGCCAACCTGCAACCAGAGATTGGGCCTCGTGCTTGGCTGGCGGACGCGGTCCGCCCTACCGCGTGCCGAGGCGCATGCCGATCGCCGACGGCACCGCAGCCAGGGCCCGCGCCAGCAGCGGCTCGCGCCTGCCTGCCTGCCGCGCCTCCTCGCAGGTGATGAACCCCCACCGGATGGCACGTGCGCCCAGCACGCGGAACGGTTCGGGCGGGAAGGTAGGCACCTCGCGCGTGCACAGCGGCAGCGTCGCCCACTCGTCCCTTTGCTCCAGCACCAGGGACGCCAGGCATTGCCCGGCGATGCAGGCGGCGTTCACCCCGTGGCCGGAGAAGCCGCCGGCGTAGCGGATCCGCGTTCCCGGCAGGGTCAGGAAGAAGGGCAGGCGGTCCGGTGACACGTCCACTCCCCCGCCCCAGGCCTTTTCCAGCTCCACGCCGGCGAGGTCGGGCACCAGCTCGCGTAATCCCCGCGCCGCCCGCTCGCCATTGGTGCGGTCCTCGCGAAGGATCGGCGAGCGGTAATCGTCACGATAGCCGATCGGCCCGCCGGTCCATCCGCCCAGCGTGTTGCCGCCCGGCGTGGTGCGCGCGTAGCGCCCGAACTGGCGCAGATCGACGATCGCTTCGCGCCCGGTCCAGCCGGCACGCTCAAGCGCCTCCGTTGCCGGCGCGGTCATCACCACGTAACTGGAGAACATGCTGATGTGCCGCCTCGCCTCGACAAGCGTGGTCAGGCCGGTGTTCATCGCCAGCACCACGTCCCGCGCCACCAGTGCGCCCCGCGGCGTGCGAACCCGCGCCGGCTGGCCCCGGTCGAGCGCGGTCATCGGGGTCTCTTCGTAAATCGCCACGCCCTTGCCGAGCGCCGCGCGGCGCAGCGCCCGCGCCAGCCTTCCAGGCTGAACGTTCGAGGCCTCGGGGAAGAACGCCCCACCACGGAACAGCCCCGAACGGCAGTGCGCCTGCACTTCTTCCGGGGAAAGCCGCTGCACCGTATCGGCGAGGCCGAACCGCGCGGCGTCCTCGAGCCACTTGTCGATCTTGGCGTCATGCGAGGGATGGGTGGAGATGCGCACGACACCAGAGTCGTTCCACCACAAATCGGTGCCGCATTCCCGCGCGAAGGTGCGGATCATGTCCTGCGCGCGGCGTCCCGCACGCACCATGGCCAGCGCCGCATCGGCGCCATATTGTTCCGCCAGAGTGCCGACCCACGACTCGTAGCCGGACGCCATGCCGCCGTTCTTCGAGCTGGCGCCCGAGCCGCAGGCCGCCGCTTCAATCAGTGCAACCGTGAGCCGCGGGTCGCGGTCCTTGAGCGTGCACGCGGTCCACAGCCCGGCGAAGCCACCGCCCACGATGGCGACGTCCACCTCCTTCTGTCCGTCCAGAGGCGGGCAGGGGGCAATGTCCTTCTCCGCGGTAAGCGCTTCCTGGAACCACCAGGACGGATCGGTCGGCACGACCGGCTTACGGAGGGAATCCATCTTCATCCAGGCCTTCCTCGCTCAATGCCCAACCACACGCACTGAGTTGGCCATCGTGTATTCGTGCAGCCAAGTACGGTAGCCGAGACCCGTCCGCGTCGCAACGGTGACGCTCTGCGCATACAGCGGGACCAGTGCGACGTCCTCCTTCGCGAGCCGCATCCCTTCGGCCAGCATGGCCTGCCGCTTCGGCGTATCGAGGGTGGCGCCCGCCTGTTCGATCGGCCCATCGATGCGCGGGTTGGAGTAGCGGTGGTCGTGGCGAAGTCGTTCGGGTAGCCCGCTTCCGCCAGCAACCGGCGCGTCTTCGCTGGGTCGGTTTCCGGCACCGCGATCACCGGATTTATTCGTCCGGGATCACGACTTCAGAGGGTCCCTCTGCCTCCAGTCCGTGCGTCAAGGATCGGGAGAGGTCCTGCAGTTCCGCGCCAGCCTGATGCTGGTCAAATCGACACGGTCGAATGATGGGATCGTCGGTTGCGTGCCCCCGCAACCAGATAGCCCAATGCCATCAGATACATACAAGCCGCCTCGGAAACTACCTCCGCAGGCGGCTTCTCTGTGTCCGACCCATGTCCGAAAACCGCCCGTCGGTGAACGTCCGCGTCCGTCCATCAATTGGCAACCGCCGGACACAGAGCTGTGCCTGCGAGCGGCGAGACGGACGTCGCACCGGAGCAGACCGCGGGGACGGCGTGACCGGCGGCAAAGAGGTCATCGTCACCGCGGTCTGGGCGATGCCCTGGGCGTGGGCGGCGTATACGCGACCGAACCTCGGCTCTTTGCGCCGAAGCAGCCATTTGCTCCAGGATGGTCGGACTGGCAGCTTCGCGCCGATTGTGTTGAAAAAGTCGGCGCGAATCATTTTGGCGCAACGTTAATTCACAAACATCGCCTCGTACGATCAATGATGACGTTTCGATGGTTGCGTGCCTAATATTCTACCGTCCTCGACGGTTTGCCGGACTTTTTCAACACAATCCGCCCAAGCTGGTCAATCAGGCCAAACATCCCAGGTCCGATAGCGGACATCCCGTGAGCAACACTCTTGGGCTGCTATTGGTGTGGGCGGGGAGCATGCACCTTATCATGAAGCGCCGGGTTAGACCGAGAGGTGCGATTTCCACGCTTCGGGCCTATCCGTGCTACTTGACTGCCTATGGAGACCAAACCGCCAATCCCGCTTGCCGTCCTCGTCGGCATCCAGACACCCGACGTCGACGACGTCGCGCACGAAGCCAGCCTTGAGGAGTTGGGGCGCCTGGTGAAGACGCTGGGCTATGAGGTTGTCGGCACAGTGTCGCAAAAGCGCGAGGGCACCGGCGCAAGCTTGCTGCTGGGCAGCGGCAAGCTTGCGGAGCTGGCGGCGCTGACCGGTGGCACCGGTGTGGTCGGCTCGATGGCGCCACCCCCGAAGTCCAAGGCGCGGCAACGGTTTGAAGGCGTTACCGCGACGATCGACCCAGCAGAGCCCAATTCTGCTGAGCCAGGTTTGGGCGCCACCCGCAAGCCCGAGTTCGTCATCGTCGATCATGAGCTCTCGCCCAGCCAGATCCGCAACCTCGAGCGCGCCACCGGCGCCCAGGTGCTGGACCGCACCGGCGTCATCGTCGAGATCTTCCACCGCCACGCCAACACCCGCGAGGCGAAGCTACAGGTGGAGATGGCGCGCCTGAAATACGTGGCACCCCGCATGCGGGAGTCCTCGGCGGGCGGCGGGCGGCAGCAAGGCCCGGGCGCCGGCGAAAGCACCCTGGACCTCGATCGCCGCAAGATCCGCGACCGGATCTCTGAGCTGAAGGACCAGCTGGACGCGGTGCAGCGCGACAGCGACCAGCGCCGCTCCGCCCGCCGCGACCAGCCGCGGGTGGCGCTGGTCGGCTACACCAATGCGGGCAAATCCTCGTTGATGCGGGCCCTCACCGGCAGCCAGGTGCTGGTGGAGGACAAGCTGTTCGCCACTCTCGACACCACCGTGCGCACCCTGCAGCCCGAGACCCGGCCCCGCGTGCTTGTCTCCGACACGGTCGGCTTCATCAAGCAATTGCCGCACGACCTGGTCGCATCGTTCCGTTCCACCTTGGCAGAAGCGCTGGAGGCCTCGCTGCTGCTATACGTGGTCGACGCATCGGACCCGACCTATGAGGCGCAACTGGAGGTGAGCCGCAGCGTGCTGCGTGAGATCGGGGCGGATGTGGTGCCGTCCCGCCTGGTGCTGAACAAGCTTGACCGGGTGGATGCCGCCGGGCGCGCGGCCCTGATGGAGAAGCATCCAGACGCGATCCTGCTCTCTGCCCACGCGCCCGAGGATGTGAGCGCGTTGCGGGACACCATCATCGCGTTCTTCGAGGCGGCGATGGTGGAGGATGTGCTGGTGTTGCCCTATGCGAAACAAGGGCTGATCGGCGAGGT
>PLTJ01000458.1 GCA_003164455.1 Acetobacteraceae bacterium | reverse complement strand
TTCGCCGCGACCGTGGCCGGTGGGCCGCCGCTTCTCGCGGTCAGCTACGCGCCCGACGCAGGGTGCTTTTATCGTGGGGAAGACCCTTTCAATCTGTTCGCGCGGCTTGCCGACCTCAAGGCGTTGCAGGTGGTGCAGCCTGAGCAGTCACCTTCGCCGGGCGAGGTCGATCCGTTCCGTTGCACCTTGGCGTTCCGGGCGCTGGTGGCCCGGCCACGCGTTGAAGTGGCGCACCTGTTCCGCTACGTGAGCGAACAGGTCGACATCGCCGCCGTTCCCATCGAGGCACTGGCCGTGCCCATCGGCACCCCCAGTGACGCGCCGATCGACGATTTCGTCGCGGAGGCGCGCGAGCGTCTGGCAAGACGCGACTTCGCTGGGCTCAGGCGCGCTGTCGAGGCCCGGCTCGGGTCGATCGATCGGCAGCTTTGGCTGGCCTCCGCGCTGCGCTGTCTGACCGCCGTGCTCGCCTGTGCATTGCCCAATGGCACCTTGGCCGCCGCTTTGGTGGATGCCATCGCGGTCGGGGGCGCTGGGTCGCCTGGAGCGACGGCGGAGCAAGCCAAAACCGACGCGCTCGCCGCGCCGCCTGTTGTCGTGCGCAGCCGCGACAAGCCGATGGCGGCCCGCATTCTGGCCGAGCAGCAACGCATCGTCGCCATGCCGGGTGAAGGCGAGACGCTGCGCCGACGCATGGCGGGGGTCGAGGCGACGGTCGCCAACCTGCTTGCCAGCCTGGACCTGTCGGATCACGGCGACGAATTGCGGCAAGCGGCCGCGGCGGCGGCGGGGGGGGGGGCGAGCGAGCCACTGGTCGCGCTGCTGGGCGTGCTGATGCAGTTTGTGCAACGGCCAGCGATGTCGGTGCCTGGCGTCGGCGTGGCGGAGGCCGAGCATCCACAGGCACGCCAACTCGCCCGCGTGCTCAAGGTGGACCCGGCCAAGGTGGACGCGCTGATGGCGCTGATCGCCGAACTGGTAGTGTCCAAGAACAGCCTGCCGTTCCTGGCCAAGCGCGCGGAAGAAGTTTACGGCTCGCGCGAAATGAGCCGCGAGATCAAGGACCAGTACGCCGTCATCGACCGACTCGCCCAGGAGATGCAGCGCGCCATCATGGAGGTGCGCCTGCTGCCGGTCTCCGAGGTGTTCGAGCGATTTCCCAGGCTGGTGCGCGACCTGGCGCGCAAACTGGACAAACACATCGAACTCAAGGTCGTCGGCGAGGACACCGCCGCCGACAAGACCATGATCGAGGCGCTTGGCGATCCGCTGCTGCACATCGTGCGCAACGCCATCGATCATGGGGTCGAACCGGCGGCGCAGCGCGAGGCGGCGGGCAAGCCGGGCTGCGCCACGCTGCGCCTGTCCGCCTGCCAGGAAGGCGACCAGGTGGTGATCGAGGTGGCCGACGACGGGCGTGGCATGGACCCCGCCCGACTCCGCCGCCTGGCTGTGGAGAAGGGTCTGCTCGACGCCGCCCAGGCCGGACGGTTGTCCGATCAGGAGGCGGTGAACCTGATCTTCCGTGCCGGATTCTCCACCGCGGCCGTGATCTCTGATCTGTCCGGCCGTGGCGTCGGCATGGATGTGGTCCGGACCACGGTGGACCGGCTCGGAGGTGCCGTTACCGTCACCTCGGCGGTCGGGCAGGGAACATGCGTGCGGTTGTCGTTGCCGCTCAGCATGGCGATTACGCGGGTCATGATGGTGGAGGCCGGGGGCTGCCTGCTCGGCATCCCGATGGACCTGATCGCCGAGACCGTGCGGCTCGATCCGCGGCGCGTGCGCGCCATCAAGCAGGCCGAGACCTTCGTGCTGCGCGACGAGGTGGTGCCGCTGCGCCGACTTGCTGATCTGCTCGGGTTACCGCTGCCGCCCGCCGATCCGGACGCGCACCACGCGGTGCTGGTGGCGCGCGTGGGCAATGCGCCGGTCGGCCTGGTGGTGGACCGTTTCCGCGAGGGCATGGATGTCATCCTCAAACCGCTGGACGGCGTGTTGGCCGAGCTGCGCGGCTACACGGGTACCGCCCTGCTCGGCGACGGCAGTGTCCTGCTCGTGCTCGACCTGAAGGAGTTGCTGTGATGCCGTTGCGATTGGATGGCGAGACACTGTACCTTGAAGCGGAATGCGGCGTCGAGGAGGCACTGGCGCTGCTGGAACATCTCGCCGCGCCGCAGCCGCCGGCCATCGATCTACGGACCTGCACGCATCTGCACACGGCGCTGGTGCAGGTGCTGGCCGCCTGCCGGCCGCGCGACGTGACCCCGCCCGATGACGTTTTCCTGGCGCGCTGGCTGATGCCCCTGCTCGATCCGTCCATGCCATGAGCCGCGTGATCCGGCGGCCGCGCGCCGCAGAACCCATGCCGAGGTCCGCATGAGCAAAACCATCATGATCGTCGACGACTCACCCACCATGCTGCTCAGCCTTCAGGGCATCCTGTCCAAGGCCGGCTACGCCGTCGCGCAGGCCCGCAGCGGCGAGGAGGCGGTCGGCGCCTTGAAGGCGGGGTTGCGGCCGGCGATGGTCATCACCGACTTCAACATGGGAGCAATGAACGGCATCGATGTGGTGCGCCAGGTGCGTCGTCTGCCCGGCCTGCAATTCACGCCGCTGGTGCTGCTGACCACCGAGTCGCAACGCGACCGCCGCGACGAAGCCCGCAGCGCCGGCGCGACCGGTTGGCTGGTGAAGCCCGTGCAGGCCGACGCGCTGGTACAGGTGGTGCGCCAGCTCGTGCCTGGCAGCTGAGGCGTGGGGCGCCCCCATGTCGACACTCCCTGGCAACCGCACGACAACAGCCGAAGGCGGACTGCGGATCGTGTTGACCCCGCGTTTCGGTCGTTGCCTGGGCCTGACTTTCGCGGCGACCGCCGCCGTCGCGTTCGTCGGTGTATTTCTGCTGCACGACGCGTTGCACGCACTTGCGAGCTGTGTCGGGTTATCGGAGCGGCTGTTCGAAGCAAGCGGCACGGTCATCGTGCTAGTGATCGGCGTCGGCACGATGCTGCTGGCGGTGCGGGTGTACCGTCACCTATTCCAGGAAAACGTCGTCGTGGCATGCGGATCGCGGATAAAACTCGGTCTGTGCGAGCGCGATGTGGCGTTTCGGCATACCGTTTCCGAGCATGGACGCCTACGTGCAGAGCTGGAGGCGGTTCGCGCGCAGGGCCAGGCGCTGGCCGCGGCGTTTCCCGAGATCGGCACGGCCAACCGGCAATTGCAGGACGGTATCGGCGCCAGCATCGGCGTGACCGAGGCTGCGGCGCTACAGATTCTGGACCGCCTGCACCAGGTGGATGAGGCGGTGCACGGGCTAACCCACCATCTGACGCAATCCGGCCAACGCTCGGACACCATCATCGAGTTGGCGCGCGAGCGCATTAGCGCCGGTGCCCATTTTGTCGCGGATCTGCAGCAATACGTGCTCGGCCGTCGCGAGGAGGTGCAGGCGACGCGTACGCAGTTCATGGAGATCATCGCCCACATCAAGGCGTTCGGCCAAATGCTCGGCGGCATCGAGGCGATCGCCTCGCAGACCAATCTGCTGGCGCTGAACGCGGCCATCGAAGCGGCGCGTGCCGGCGAGGAAGGCCGCGGGTTCGCCGTCGTGGCCAACGAGGTGCGCCAGCTCTCGCGCCAGACCGTCACCGCCTCCGACCAGATCCGCAGTGGGCTTGCCCGCATGCAGGAGATGATCAACCGCTTCCTGGTCGAGCGGGTCGACGCGGCGCATGCCAGCCACGAAATCGAGAAACTGGAGTCTTTCGGCCGCGGATTATCTCAGTCGGTCGAAGGTTACGACGAACTGAGCAGCTATTTGCGAGAGGTGATCGGCGCGGCGGATGACCAGAGCCAGATGGTGGCGGCGCTCATCACCGATGCGATCGGCGGCATCCAGTTTCAGGACATCGTGCGCCAGCGCTTGCAGCAGGTGACACAGGGGCTGTCGCTGATCGACGACTGTACCGGCATCATGGCGGACGTGATCGGGGCACTTCCCGAGCAGCGCGCTGTTGGTGGTGTGCTGACCTCGGTGCGTGAGTTGGCCGCGTGCGGCACGCACTGCGGCTCCCCCGCGGCCGGGCGGCCTGTCGAGCCGACGGTGGAGTTGTTTGACTGAAGAACGATCGCGACCGCGCCGGACATGGCTCGCAACGACGGCATTGGATTGTCAGGTCTGTCAGGCACGGGATCGCGGCAGCATTTCATGTGCCACGGGTTGCAGACCTCGACCTGACCGACCTTCAGGCTATCGACCCGCCGTGAGGAGTTGGCAGGGACTGACCATCTCGCCCCTCAGGGCCACCACCCCTCGCATCGTCGGGAAAACCGAGATCCCTGGGAGTTCTCCATCCCACCGAGACGCCAGAAGGCCCCCGCGGGGGCCTTCTGGCATTCGCCCCTGATGCATTTTTACTCCGGCCCGCCGATGCATTTTGTCTCCGGCGTTGACAGTCCGCAGGTTACAGCCGGTTTCCCGAGCATCGCCGCGCCTACATACTTGTCCCACACCTCCTCCACCTTAGGCGTTGCGATCCCTGTCAGAATCTCACGGTTCGCGGGGTGGCGGTGTTGGTCAAGCGCCGTAAACAACTGCTGCTCGACATGGTAAGCTAAACGAGCGGTGCCCAAGAGCTGAACCTGGTGACCCTTGTACTGAAGGCCGCCAAGCGCCGCCAAAGAGACGGAATTAAATTGCCCGAGCCGTCGCTTCCACTCGAATGCCCAACCGATTTTATGGCCGACAATCGTCTTGCCGGCCACCAGCCGGAACCAATAGACATAAGCGGGAGCCAGCCGCATATGCATGACGCCGCGCCTCACGCCTTCGGTCGGCACCGGCGCGCCCCGCCTCTTCGCCTCTTGCTCCCCGACGAGTTTTTTGTCCGTGCTGATTGACTTCAGCAGCTCGATCTCATGGTGGGGATGCGCCAGCACCCGCGCGGCTTCTTCCGGGGTGAGTGGCACAATGCCCGCTGCCGCAGCCGAGCCAAACGGGTTCCCCTCCCTCGGTGCAACCGCGCCCAGGAATAGGCCAGGCGCAAACTCCCAGGCCCGCTTATTCAGCAAGCCGAACGGCCAGCGATAGCTTCCATCCTCCCTGTAAGCGCGGTGATCGGTCGGGTTGGGCAGCGGAAAATCGCTCGTGGCAACCTGAATGTTGCTCGGCTCCATCATCCCAAGAATGCGGTTTCTATCCGGCTCTGCCGTTTCATCACCCCATGTGCCCACCAGAAGCACGCGGTCACTTGGCTGCAGCTCTGCTGCGGAATTGTCGCGCCATCCGGCGGAGTTGAACACCAGCGGGCCACAAGGATTGTCGAAACCCCAGACCTTGGAAACAAAGACCGTCATGCCGGGCCCTTCAATGCCTCGAATATGTTGGGCACAACCAGGCGCGATGGCAACGCCATCGTCGCCAAGTCGATCCGGCATGCTTGGTGTTCGTCGAGAAAACCTGAGCCAAGCCCAATCTCAGCGACATTAGAGTGGCTATCAACCCATGATCTGCTGGTGGGGGAGGACTAAAGACTTGATTGGTACAGACATTCACTGGGTAGGGTGTGTCATGAATATCGGTTATGCGCGCGCCTGTACATGCTTCCTAGCCTAGTGCGACGGTCGCGGCCTGACGCTGACCGCGATCCGGCCGCACGATGTCGGCGCCTATATCGAGGCACTGCAACAGACCCACTCGGCGCCGGGCGTGAAGCAGCAGCTCGCCGCCGGGCGGATGCTGTTCGACTGGCTGGTGATCGGCCAGGTGATGCCCACCAACCCGGCCGCCTCCGTGCGCGGCCCGAAGTACGTCGTGAAGACCGGCAAGACGCCGGTGCTGGAAGGCGCCGAGTGGCGGCGGCAGCCATCCATCCGCAGACGGCGGCACGGCTGCGCGACTATCTGGGGGCGACAGGGCACGCAGCCGACATCGAGGGGCTGCTGTTCCGGCCGCTGCACCACAACGGCAAGCAGAGCCATAGACGCCATAACCGAGACGGATGAGCTTGCCCTCTTTCGTGAGCGAGCGCAGCGCGCGCAGGACTTGGCGCTCGTCGCCGAGATCGCGGAACTCGCGCGTCAGGAAGGCGGCATCGCCACGCTTGGCGATCCGTTCCTCTACCCGCTGCCGCAACGCCTTGCGCCGCTCCGCCATATCCCTCCCTGCCGGTCTACAAAAAGCTAACTCTTCCCTATGCAAAAAACCGACAACCCGAAAGGAAAACCGTTTTCTGTCAGCTTGTTATGCGAGAGCCAGGGGAGGAGCCAGACTACCCTCTTCCCTGCCCGCTTTGAATCAGACCCCTGCGGTAGCCTTGCGCGGACGACCGCCGGTCGTCCGCGGTGCCGAGACGGGGGCCGGGGCGGTAGCTTTCGGCGTTCGGCCGAGCCCGATGGTTTTCGCGAGGACGGAGCGGCGTTCCGCATAGCTGGGCGCGACCATGGGGTAATCGTGCGGCAGGCCCCACTTCTCGCGGTACTGCGCCGGCGTCAGCTGGTAGCGGGTGTGCAGATGCCGCTTGAGCATCTTCAGCTTCTTGCCGTCTTCCAGGCAGATGATGAAATCCGGGAACACCGACTTCTTCACCGGCACCGCCGGTTGCGGCTTCTCCGCGACCTCGGCCGACGGCTTCTGCGTGCCGGCGAGAGTCGCATACACGCTGCGGATCAGCGTCGGCAGTGTGTCCGGTGCGACCTCGTTGTGCCCCACATGCGCGGACACGATCTGGGCTGTCAGTTCAAGCAGCTGAGCCTGTTCGGCACTTTCGCTCATCGTCATCCTTTCGTCGGTGATGCTTGGGCCGTTCCCTTGAACGGCATCAAGCGGCAAGACTAGCACAGTAGACAGCCGGCCGGGGTCTGACCAGAGAGGCCGGCGTGTTTCAGAACCATGCCTGTTTTTCGTCAGCCAACGGAGCGTGTCAACGACTTTGA
>PLTJ01000370.1 GCA_003164455.1 Acetobacteraceae bacterium | reverse complement strand
TGGTCCACCTGCAGGGCGAAGCCGGCGCGCGCGGCCAGCGCGTCCAGCACTTCCAGCCCCGCGGAGATCACTTCCGGCCCGATGCCGTCGGCGGGAATGGCGGCGATCCGGTAGCTGCGCATGGCGGGCATCCTCTGAGGGGCGGGGAAAATGCCCCTTCGGGCGATCCGCGGCAAGCAAGCGCCGGATGGGTGAGCGCAACACCCCCCATCACACCGGTCATTTCGCCGTTACAGAACGCCCGGAGCGGCGGTTTGCCTGATGGTCTGGTGGCTCGCCGGGGTGCTGACCGGCGCGCGGCGCGGCGGCGCGACATCCGCTTCCTCGCGCTCGCGCCGGGCGCCCGGAGGCGTCGCGACCCCGGCGTAGAGCGTGATCGCTTGAGCGGAATAGTCGGCAAGCGTGAGCGGACGCCATAGCGACAACAAGCTACGACGGGCGCATCCATTTGCGATCGAGGTGGTCTTTCCAGTGCCAGGCCAGGCGGCCGGAAACGGACAGGCCGTTGCGCCAGGCAACCGCCCGGCCATTGCCGAGGCTCATGATGACCAGCGCGTCGCGTTGCGGGCGCCAGCGCCGCAAGGGCTGGCCGGCGACGGCGCGGCGCAGGTTGTCCTCCAGGATCGGGCCGGCACGGACCGCCCAGACCCCCGCCTTGGGCCGCGCGTTGCCCTCCAGCGCGGCGCAGTCGCCGGCGGCGAACACCCGAGCGTCGCCGGTACTGCGCAGGGTGGCGTCCACCCGCAGGCAGCCCGCCGCGTCGCAGGGCAGGCCGGCGGCGGCGAGGAAGCCCGGGCCAACCACGCCGGTGGCCCAGAACGCTTCCGCCAGCGCCAGAACCCGCCCGTCCGACAGCGCCAACTCGCCCGCATGCAGCGGGCCGGCATCCACGCCGCCCAGCCAGTCGATCCCGGCCGCCGCCAATGCCCGGCGCACCACCGCCTGGGCACGAGCCGGCGCGCCGGGCAGCACCGCGCGATCGCGCCCGATCAGCACCACGCGTGTTCGCGACCCCAGGCGGTGCGCCAGTGCCAGCGCCAGTTCGCATCCCCCGGCGCCGGCGCCGATCACCGCCACCCGATCGCCCGTGATCAGCCGGGCCTCCAGCGCCGCCAGGCCGGCCAGCAAACGCCCGACCGGCTTGACCGGCACGCCGCCGCCGGGCGGCATGACGGGGCGGCCGCCGACGTCGATCGACAGCAGGTCGAAGGGCAGGGGGGACTGCCCGGCCAGGCGCAGCATGCCGGCGGCGCGGTCGATGCCATCCGCCTCGGCAATGAGCAGGCGCGCTCCGGCGGCGGCTGCGAGCGGAGCGCAGGCGATGTGGGCGTCATCGAACCCGTAATCGCCGCGCAGCAGGCCGGGCAGCATGCCGGAATAGGCGGCGCGCGGCTCGCGGGTGACCAGCGTCAGCGCGGCCCCGGGGATGGGACGGATGGCGGCCCGGCGCAGCACCGCCACATGGGCGTGCCCGGCGCCGAGCAGCACGAGGTTGGTGGCGGTGCGGCCCATGGCCCCAGGGTAGCGGGTTACGCGGCGTGGGTCAGCGGCTTTGTCCTTGCCGGGGACTCCAGGGCGCGGTATCGGATCAGCGGCCGGCGGGCGTAGCTCAGTTGGTAGAGCGTCAGATTTCCAATCTGAGGGTCGAGAGTTCGAATCTCTTCGCCCGCTCCAATATTTTCAATGACTTAGGCCCGAGGCACGAAAGAGCGTATCTCTCTCGTGTCTCACCTAGGCCGCTTCTTGGGCTGGCTTGCGGGTCTTACCGGCGAGGGCGGCAGACCGCTCGGCCTGTAGCTTGCCGATTTGTGCGTCCAGCTCGCCGGCTGCGATGGCATCCGCCACGGCGTCGTAAAAGGCCGTCACCGTTTCCAGCTTCGGGCCGATGAGCATGTCGGCCTGGCCGTCCGCGATGGGGATGGAGAGCTGGCCATAACGGATGCTCGTCCACCACCCGTCCGTCTGCTTGCTGAACCAGGTGCTGGCCTCGCGTCCCGCGTCGTTCTTTGGGAGCGGCTTGCCCTCGGCGACCAGTGCGACGTAGCCCTTCTGCACCTTGAGGGCGTCGAGTACCTTGTTCTTCGCCAGCGTGAGCGGGTCGATGCGCTTGTTCCGGCTGCTCTTGGCGAGCTTGCCGGTTTTCTGCACCAGCTTCATGAAGCTGAGCGCGGGGTGTTCGGGTGTTTGAGCCACTGGAACCTCCTGTAATGTGTTCCAAGGTATAGAGTACCATGCTGGCTTCGGTAAGGACGACGAATGACAATATAAGATGCGAAAATGCTCGGGTTGAGGAAGGATAATGAGGTAGTAGACAGCGTTGTCACTGCTTTTTTTTGGTGTGTACCTCCCAACCTGCTTGTCGTAGCTCGAAGATGCCGGCGTCGAGCAGGATGCCGGTAGGTGCCGGCCGGCCATCCCGGGCCAAGCTCTCCAAGCAGTCGCGCACGGCGTCCGAAGCCGGGCGACGCGTTACGGCAGATCAGAGCGTCTCCGGCCAGTCGCGGGCGTGGTGCAGCACCGCCAGGATAACCAGCTGCTGGCCGATAACGGTGTAGACAACGAGGTAGGGTGTGTGCGGCACCACAAGCTCACGCGTGCCTTCCACTCTGCCGAGGCGACCACGCTGCGGGAAATCGGCCAAGGTCCGAACGGACGCGCGAATGGCCGCAAAAACGCGGGAGGCAGCCCCGGGATTGAACTGTGCGATGTAGCCGCGGGCCTGCTCGATGTCTTCGACGGCCGAGGAGCGCCAGATAATCTCCATAGGCGCTATCGTTTGGCCTCTGGCCGCGGCAGCTCCTGGTCGGTGTCCCAAGAGTCCATCCATTCCTCGACCTGCACCTGCGGAATGCCGGGACTGCCAGATCGGGCGTCTTCAAGCGCCGCTTTGATCCGTGCCACCTGCCAGGAGTTGCGCTCCACGAAGTCGGCGATCGCCTCGCCGGCGAGGTATGCCTTGCTGCGCTTGGTGTCGCGTGCCAGGGCCTCCAGCCCCTCGCTCACTTCCGGTGACACCCGGACAGTCATGGTCGTGGTCTTCGGCATCTCAAGTTCTCGATCTTCCATATACACACACTCTAGCACAGGCGAGCACAGATGCAACGCATGTGCTCGATGGGCGAGGTCGCCCGGCCGTTGACAAACCGCCCCTGGCCAAGCTCAGCCGGCGACTTCGCATGGCGCCGACAGCCATGGCTTGCGGAGTCTCCCCTTCCATCACGGCATCCCGCAGGGCAGGAAACGTGACGACGAAGTTGCCCTTGGCGGTCGGCGCTGCCATCGCATGCGGGGGTGTTGGCGCGGCACCTTTCACGCTGCTCCTGCCGCAGGCGCAAAAGTTCGTCCTCGATACCCTCCGCGAGAATGTGTGCAATGTCTTGTTCTGGTTCCATTTCTTCAAAGCGAGCCGAAAACTGAGTATTTTTCATCTGAGTATGGTTACCTGGGTATTCTTATAGAGCAATTCGGCCTGCCGTACTCTGGACCTCGATTGGCCGAACTCTAGAGTTCGATATATCGAACTCAGGAATTCCGCCGCTTCTTTTTCTCCTTCACCACAAACTTGATCCGATAGATGTTGGTCTTCCCCTGGCCTCTCCGACGGATCTCAATGAGGCCGACCCTCTCAAGCTCCTTGATGAACTCATTCACCCTCGACTTGCTCATGCCCATCGCGTCGGCGAGGCGGTCCTGGCCGGGGAAGCAACTGTCCTTGTTCCACGCATAATGCAGGAACATGGCATAGGCGACTTTGGCCCCCAAGCTGAGGGTGTCGTCGGTGAGGATGAAATTGGGAACCTGGGTAAACCCGCCGCGCGTGATCGGATCGAATGCCGCATCGATTTCGATGGTTCGTTCAGCAATCAATGTGCCTATCGGGGCCAGCCGTCCTTTGCGCTGTTCCATGCGCTAAGTGTATCACGCACTGCAACGGTGCCAGGTGATCCTGTGGATAGCCGGCACCCCTATCGTCGCCACCACGTGCGACGTCGGACCGGCGCAACCTCTTCGTTCGCGGCCAGACTCGAGCCCTTTGCCGTCGCATCTGTCGCTGACCCGGTCTGGGAATGGGGTGGCATAGCTGCCTCTTCCCCAACTGTCGCGTCCGGTCGCGACATGTCGTGGATGGGCGGGCAGGATTGGAACCTGCACCTTCCGGGAGGGGAGGGGCACCCGAACGCTCTGTGTTGAGCTACCGCCCGATGGTGTAGACGCAAACGAAATCATGGGGGCCGAAGGGGGCGTTGCTCTGGCAGTGCTTCGTCGGCCATGTGCCTGTTTGGGTGGCGTAGACCACCGCGCCGACCGCGAGGCAGGCGGCGAGCAGGACGGCAAGAACATTCATGGGAACCTCCATTGCTTCCACTCGATATGATACACCGTGAGTAGAGAAGATGATTCGGATGGGTGGGGATTACGGCGTTACCATTTTGTGCAGGTCAACAAAATGGTGGTGCTGTGACGATAGTGATTAAGACCATCCGAGGCCGGAGATACCGATACGCTCAGACCAGCCGGCGCATCGGCGGCAAGGTTGTCACCAAGAGCGTGTATATCGGTCCGGTCGGAGGCAGGGCGCGGCGTAAGGGCGTGCTCGCCGGGATCGGCGAATTCCTAACCACGAACCTCCGACGCGAACACTATTTCGACTGGGAAGCTGCGCTTCGTGAACAGCAGGAGCGGGACCAGCAGAAGGCGGCCAGCAAGGCCAAGACCCTCAATGAGCTGCACGAGAAATACGGGCTGGTGGTGGGACCATCCACGCCGACACCGATCGACAAGCCGGTGCGAGAAGTCATCCAGCCCAACGTTGAACCGAATGCCGATCAAAAAGATGCCCCATCCGGTGTCTCGGATGGGGCGAAGGCTCAGTAGAAGTCGAGCACGTCGCGTGCTTTCTCGCGCATGAACTTCGCAAGGAAGTCGAGCGAATCCGGTGTCACTGGGGACAACGGGCACACCACGTCCTGCAAGCTGTTGTCCCATGCCCGAAGCACGTCCATCGCCGTGCCGACCAACGTGAGCGTGCCGCCTTGGCCCACGCGGTGGAGGTTGAAGAACAGCGGCGGGGTGAAGCCCTTGGGGTAGGTGATATCCGGCTGCTCGGTGCCCAGCGCCAGCCCCATGACGCCCGCACAGTTTGCCCTGCT
>PLTJ01000026.1 GCA_003164455.1 Acetobacteraceae bacterium | reverse complement strand
CGCCGCTGGTGGTGGCCTACGCGATTGCCGGCTCGATCCTGCACGATCTGACCGAGGACAAGCTGGGCTGCGACGCCGACGGCAAACCGGTGTTCCTCGCCGATATCTGGCCGAGCGACGCCGAAATCCGCGCCAGCCTGGACAATGCGCTGAGCGGCGATCTGTTCCGCCAGGTCTACGACGAACTCGCCGATCCGGGCGCGGATTGGGACAACATCCCGCATGGCGAGGAGCCGGTTTTCGCCTGGGACGACGCCAGCATGTTCCTGCGCCGGCCGCCCTTCCTCGACCTGCCGGGCGACCCCGTCGCGCCGGTCGAGGGCGCGCGGGTGCTGCTGATGCTGGGCGACGATGTCACCACCGATCAGATCTCGCCCGGCGCCGCCGTGCCGCCCGACACCGAGTCCGGGGCCTATCTCGCCGCCCATGGCGTTGCGGCGTCGCGCTTCGGCACCTATATCGGACGGCGCGCCAACCACGAGGTGATGGTGCGCGGCACGTTCGCCCATGCCCGCATCCGCAACGAGCTGGCGGGCCGGGAAGGCGGCTTCACCCGGCATTTCCCGAGCGGCGACGAAATGACGATCTTCCGCGCCTCCGAACGCTATCGGGCGGAGGGGCGGCCGATGGTGGTGGTCGCCGGGCGCAACTATGGCTGCGGCTCATCGCGCGACTGGGCGGCNNCATCGCTCCAACCTCGTCGGCATGGGCGTGCCGCCCTTGCAATTCCCAACCGGCATGACGCGCAAGAGCCTGGGCCTGACCGGTGAAGAGACCTTCGATATCCCGCAGGTGTCCGAGGCGCTGACGCCCGGCGCAGCGGTGTCGGTGCGGCTGACCCGGCCGTCGGGTCAGACCGAGACCATCGTGCTGACATCGCGGATCGACACAAGGCGCGAGGCGGATTGGGTGCGCGCGGGCGGCATTCTGCCCTATGTGCTGCACGAACTGGGAGCAAATTGCCCGGCATGAACGACGCCTCCGTGCTCGCCCCAGTGCTCGCCATCGTCAAGGACGACACTTCCGGGCCGCTCGCCGATCTGGTGTTCGACCGCATTCTCGATGCGATCCATCAGGGTCGCCTGCCGCTCGGCAGCGTGGTCAACGAGGCCGCCTTGGCGCAGGAATACGGCGTCAGCCGGGGGCCGGTGCGCGAGGCGGTGCGTCGGCTGCAAGGCATCCAACTCGTCACCCGAGAGCCGTATCTGAAGGCGCGGGTGATCGCGCTGTCGGCGGACTCGGCGCTTGAATTGTTCCAGATGCGCATGGCGCTCGAAGGCATGGCCTGCCGGCTCGCCACGCTGCGGATGAGCGACGAGGAGGTCGACATCCTGCTCGCCGAGCTGGAGCAGGACCGTCGGCGCAGGATCGAAGGGGCTGCCGGCGGGGCCGTCGAGCGCGGCTTCGATTTTCACGAACGCATCGTTCGGGGCTGCGGCAACGGGCGGATCGTCAACGCGCTGTGCGGCGACCTCTACCATCTGCTGCGGATCTACCGCCGCCATTCCGGCACCGTGCTGGAGCGCAAGGACGACGCGTTCGGCGAGCATTGGCAGATCGCCCGCGCCATCCGGGCGCGCGATTGCGAACTGGCAGAATCGCTGATGCGCTCGCACATCGAGCGCGCGGCGCGGCATCTGTTCACCCATTTGCCGCAACTTGCCGCGGCCAGTTCCTAGCAGATCCGACCAAGCCGCCCGGCGAATATCGTTCGCGCATATCTTCCGCGCCAAAATCGGCGGCAAATATAGATTTCACCCCCGGCCCTTAATGCATTATCCAAGCCGACGATCGCGATCGGAGACGCCCCATGCCCGCATACCGTTCCAGAACCACCACGCACGGCCGCAACATGGCCGGCGCCCGCGCCTTGTGGCGCGCCACCGGCATGACGGATGCGGATTTCGGCAAGCCGATCATCGCCATCGCCAATTCCTTCACCCAGTTCGTCCCCGGCCACGTCCATCTCAAGGACCTCGGCCAGATGGTGGCGCGCGAGATCGAAGCGGCCGGCGGGGTTGCCAAGGAATTCAATACCATCGCGATCGATGACGGCATCGCCATGGGCCATGACGGCATGCTGTACAGTCTGCCCTCGCGTGAGCTTATCGCCGACTCCGTTGAATATATGGTGAATGCCCACTGCGCCGACGCGCTGGTCTGCATCTCGAATTGCGACAAGATCACCCCGGGCATGCTGATGGCGGCGCTGCGCCTGAACATCCCCACCATTTTCGTCTCCGGCGGGCCGATGGAGGCGGGCAAGGTGGTACTGAAGGGCCAGTTGCGCGCCGTCGATCTGATCGACGCCATGGTGGTGGCCGCCGACAGCACGGTATCGGACGCCGACGTGGCGGCGATGGAGCGCTCGGCCTGCCCGACCTGCGGCTCGTGTTCGGGCATGTTCACCGCCAATTCCATGAACTGCCTGGCCGAGGCGCTCGGCCTGGCGCTGCCGGGCAACGGCACCATGCTGGCCACCCATGCCGACCGCAAGGCGCTGTTCCTCGAGGCCGGCCGCACCATCGTCGATCTTGCCCATCGCTGGTACGAGCAGGACGACGCCAGCGTGCTGCCGCGCGGCATCGCCAGCTTCGCCGCCTTCGAGAACGCGATGACGGTGGACATCGCCATGGGCGGCTCGACCAACACGGTGCTGCATCTGCTGGCCGCCGCGCAGGAAGCCGGGGTGCCCTTCACCATGCGCGACATCGACCGGCTGTCCCGCCGCGTTCCGGTGCTGTGCAAGGTGTCGCCGTCGCTGGCCACCGTGCATCTCGAGGACGTTCACCATGCCGGCGGCATTTTCGCCATCCTCGGCGAACTTGCCCGGGCCGGGCTGGTCGACCCGGCGGTCTCCACCGTGCACAGCCGCACTCTCGGCGAGGCGCTGGAGCGGTGGGACGTGCGCCGCACCGCCGCGCCCTCGGTGCATGCGTTCTACAGCGCCGCTCCCGGCGGCGTGCCGAGCCTGGAGGCCTTCAGCCAGGCCGCCCGCTGGGACGCGCCGGACCTCGACCGCGCCACCGGCGCGATCCGCGACGTCGCCCATGCCTATTCGAAGGATGGCGGCCTGGCGATCCTGTACGGCAACCTGGCCGAGGACGGCTGCGTGGTGAAAACCGCCGGGGTCGATGCCGCCAGCCTGCGCTTCGCCGGTCCGGCCCGCATTTTCGAGAGCCAGGACGACGCGGTGTCCGGCATCCTCGGCGGCAAGGTCGTGCCGGGCGATATCGTGCTGATCCGCTACGAGGGCCCGAAGGGCGGTCCCGGCATGCAGGAGATGCTGTACCCGACCAGCTACCTGAAGTCGAAGGGGCTGGGCAAGGTGTGTGCGCTGGTCACCGACGGCCGGTTCTCTGGCGGTAGTTCGGGGCTGTCGATCGGCCACGTCTCCCCCGAGGCCGCCGAGGGCGGCACGATCGGGCTGGTGGAGGAGGGCGACCGGATCGAGATTGACATTCCCGCCCGTCTCATCCGCCTGGCCGTGGACGATGCCGAGATCGCCCGCCGCCGGGCCGTCATGCTGGCGCGCGGCGCCGACGCCTTCCAGCCCGTCGGCCGCGCCCGCCAGGTTTCGCCGGCGTTGCAGGCCTATGCGGCGCTCACCACCAGCGCCGCCCACGGCGCCGTGCGGGACGTGACGCAACTCCGCCAGCACTGAGCATGGCCTACGCTGATCCTGCCTGCGCCGATTGTCCCGCCACCGTGCGCGCCTGTGCCAGCAATGAGGCCGGCGTGCGCGGGCCGGGCTTCTGCCCGAGCAAGATCGATCCCGACACCCAGGCGCGGGCCCGGGCGCGCTACGACGACCCCGAAATGGCGCGCATGGCCCGCGAGGCCGCGCTGGTGGAATCCGAGGGCTACTGCCAGTGGACGCGCGTGCAGGAGGTGGTGGAATTCGCCAAACGCATGGGCTGGCACAAGATCGGCATCGCCACCTGCATCGGCCTGCTGGATTTATCGAACGTGCTGGCCGGCATCCTGCGCAGCCACGGGCTGGAGGTGATTTCGGTGGCCTGCAAGAACGGCAGCATTCCCAAGGAGGCGATGGGACTGACCGACTCGCAGAAAATCCACCCCGGCGGTTTCGAGGCGGCCTGCAACCCGATCGCCCAGGCCGAGCTGCTGAACGCACACGGCAGCGAGTTCAACGTGGTGATGGGTCTGTGCGTCGGCCATGACAGCCTGTTCTTCAAGCACGCGACGGCGCCCACCACCGTGCTGGTCACCAAGGACCGTGTGCTCGGCCACAACCCCGTGGCGGCGCTGCAACTGGCCGACAGTTACTACAGCCACCTCTATGGCCCGCTGAAGCCGCCGGCGAAACGGCGCGGCCGCCCGTAGAACGTGATCGCTTCTGATCGGTGACGCCGCACGCGATCACGCTCTGGGCGCCTCGCCGAGCAGTTCCGCCAGTTTTGGCTCGATCGCGGCGGCCATGCGCGCCTGCCCGGCGGCGGTCGGGTGCAGCGGCGGCGCCGGCGGCCTGAGCACCGGGTCGAGGAACAGCCCGCGGTCGAGCCGTCCGCCGGGTGCGAACAGCGGCGCCAGATCCATGAACGACACCTCCCGGCTCCCCCGGTAGCGGACGGCGAGCGCGCTGTTGATCGCCAGCGTGGTCTCGCTGACCCAGGCCGAGCGCTCGCTCGGCAGCACGCCGAGCAGCAGCACGCGGGTCTGCGGCAGCCGCCGCCTGGTTTCGTCCACCACGGCGACGATCCCGGCCACATCCTCGGCGGTGGGCCAGTGCAGCACGCCCAGGTTGTTGGCCCCGATCAGGACCACGGCCGCGTGTGGCGCGATGCCCGCGACCTCGCCGTTGCGCAGCCGCCACAGCAGGTGGCAGGTGGCGTCGCCCGAAAAACCCAGGTTCACGGCGCGGCGGTCGCCATAGTAGTGCCGCCAGGCCGGCTGGAAGTCCGGCCGCTCCCAGTTCTGCGTGATGGAATCGCCCAGCCACACCAGATCGACCCGCCGGCCCCTGATTTCCGCCAGCTTGTCCGCGTGGCGCCGGCGCCACCACGGCGTGTCGAGGCGCGCGACCGGCCGCGTGGCCAGCGGCACTTCCGGCGCCGCGGCAGCAAGAACAACCCCGGCCCCGGCCAGCAGGCCGCGCCGGCCGATCATGGGCGGGCGCGGCGCAGGGCCTGGTCGAGGTCGGCGTAAAGATCGGCGGGGTCTTCGATCCCCACGGAGAGGCGCAGCAGGTCGGGCGGGCAGGGGGACCCGGCGCCCTCGATCGAGGCGCGGTGCTCGATCAGGCTTTCCACCCCGCCCAGCGAGGTGGCGCGCTTCCAGAGTTCCACATGGGCAGCGGTGGCGATCGCCGCCGCTTCGCCGCCGCGCAGGCGGATGCTCAGCATGCCGCCGAACCCGCCCTGCATCTGCCGCCGCGCGATGTCGTGGCCGGGATGATGAGCCAATCCCGGATACAGCACGTCGGCGACGGACTCATGGTTGGCGAGCCGGGTGGCCAGTTCCATCGCCCCGGCGCAGGCCGCCTGGACGCGCAGTGGGAAAGTGCGCATGCCGCGCAGCAACAGGAATGCCTCCAGCGGCCCCAGGATCTGCCCGAGCATGGAGCGGTTGCGCCGGATGCGGGTCCAGAAGTCGTCCGGCGCCGCGGTTGCCAGCGCGCCGGCGATCACGTCGGAATGCCCGTTCAGGTATTTGGTCGCCGCGTGCATGACGATGTCGGCGCCGAGCGCCAGTGGCCGGGTCAGGAGCGGGGTGGCGCAGGTGGAATCCACCACCAGCAAGGCGCCGGCGGCGTGGGCGATTCTGGCGGCGGCTTCGATGTCGGTGATCGACCAGAGCGGGTTGGCCGGCGTCTCCAGCCACACCAGTCTGGTCTTTCCCGGCCGCATCACCGCCCGCAGTGCGTCGAGGTCGGACGTTTCCACGATCTCGACATCCAGGCCCCAATGCACTGCGTCGGTCAGCAGCCAGTTGCGCAGCGCCCAGTACATCACCCGCGGCACCACCACGTGATCGCCCGGCGCGAGGGCGAGAAACACCGCGGTCGCGGCCGACATGCCGGAACCCAGCAGCATCGCGGCCTCGGCGCCTTCCAGCGCGGCGATCACCGCCTCGGCCTCGCGCACNNTGGATCGGCGGCACCACGGCGCGGGTGGCTTCGTCGATGCGCCCGAGCGCCTGGGCGGCGAGCGTGCGGGGGGACCAACGTGTGTTTGTCATGCCGGCATCATTGACCGGCCGGCGCGCCGCATCAACCTTCGTGTGAGCCTCGTAGGGAAGGGGGTCCGAACAGCGTCTCAGCCGCCCTTCACGCCGCCGGCGGTCAGTCCGGCCACGATCTCCTTCTGCATCAGCAGGGTCAGCAACAGCACCGGGGCGGTCACCACCAGAGCCGCGGCGGCCAGCGGTCCCCAGGAGATCTGTTCGAAGGTCAGCATGTTGTAAACAGCAACCGGCAGGGTCCGGGTCGTCCGGCCGGCCAGCACCACGCCGAAGATGAAGTTGTTCCAGCTGAAAATGAACGACAGGATCATGCCGACCACGACACCCGGCTTGGCCAGCGGCACGGCGACGTGGCGGAACGCCTGCCAGATGGTGCAGCCGTCCACCAGCGCCGCTTCCTCCAACTCGACCGGCAATGCCTCGAAGGTACCGATCATCACCCACACCACGATCGGCACCGTCAGCACCAGATGGGTGATGATCTGCGGCGCGTAGCCGCCCAGCATCCCGAGCCACTGGAAGATCAGGAACAGCGGAATGAGGTAGGACAGGCCCGGGGTGACGCGGGCGATCAGAATCAGCACCGCGGCCTGGGTTGCCTTTGTCTTGGCGATGCCGTAGCCGGCCGGCACGCCCAGCAGCAGGGCCAGCCCCGTCGCCGAGAACGACACGATGACCGAGTTGATCGTGTAGCCCAGGAAGTCGTTTTCGGCGAACACCTTGATGAAGTTGACCAGGCTCGGCGGATTCGGGATGAACACCGGCGGATAGGCGGTGTTGGCCAGCTCGGTCTTCAGCGCCAGGGAGAACATCCAGAAAAAGAACAGGATGGCCGGTGAGACGAGGAAGATCACCGACAGATAAAGGCCGATGCGGCCGAGGGCCCGGCGCAGCCGGTACGGGCTCACCGCCCGTACCGGCTTGCGCAACATCGTCGGCGCCTTCAGCGCCACGCCGCCTGTGGCGTCGATAAGGTCAGTCATTGCCACCGCTCCATGCGCCGCACCCGCAGCAACCCGACGCTGATTACCATGATGATGGCGAAGAAAACCAGCACCTGCGCCGAAGCATAGCCGAGGTCATAGTACCCGAAGGCTGTCTGGTACAGCAGCATGTTGATGGTTTCGCTCGATGTGCCTGGTCCGCCGTTCGTAATGACGAAGATCGTATCGAAGGTCTTCAGCGCGTCGATCATTCGCATCACCGCGGCGACGATGATGAACGGCCAGACCATCGGCACGGTGATGAAGCGGAACATCTGCCAACCGCTGGCGCCATCGATGATCGCCGCCTCATAGGGATCAACCGGCAGGCCGGCGATGCCGCCCAGCACGATCAGCATCACCAGCGGCGTCCATTGCCAGGTTTCCACCATCACCAGGGTCGGGATCACGGTGTCGGCCTGGTAAACCCAACTCGCTGGCGGCAGCCCCACCACGCTCAACAGGTAGTTCAGCACGCCGAGTTGCGGGTGGAACATCATGGTCCACACCAGCGCGATCGCCACCGGGGTTGCCATCATCGGCAGGATGAACAAGGTGCGCGCCAAGCCCCGCCCCTTGAAGTTGGAGGCAAAGCAAACCGCGGCCCAGATACCCAGAATCATCGGAAAAATGACGGCCAGCGCGGTAAAGTAAAGTGTGCGGATAACCGCCCATTGGAACCGTGAATCTTCAAAAAGATGCACGAAGTTCTTTATTCCAACGAAATATATATTCCCGGAAACCTTCCAGTCAAACACCGACATGACCAGGGTGAATATCCACGGGAACAGAATGACGGCGGCAACCACCACCGCGGCCGGCACGGCGAACATCCAGTATCGGCGTGCGTAGTTGCGCCGTGAGCGCGAACCGCCGAGGGTCCCGGCGGCAGGGGCGAGGCTGGCTTCCATCACAAAGTCACGTTGGCTGGCGCTGCCATATCGATCGGGTCTTCCGTAAAATCGTCGGGTGCTTCCACGGCGAACTCCATGGGGTACACATGAACCCGCCCGCGCGAACCGGGGTCGACCCGCGCGGGCGAGGAAGGCTGGCTTTCACGACGGCATCATGTCGCTTGGCCAAATCGGGTTCCTCAGGTCTTCAGCGACGCTTCCAGCACCGGCTTGAACGTCTCGGTGGCCTTGTGCAACTCGGTGGCCACGTCGGCGCCCTGGATCATGTTGGTCAGCGCGATGCCGATGACGTCGCGGAATTCGGTGACCGGCACGATCTCCGGCAGCCCAAGGCGGGCGATCTTCAGGCTTTCCAGCAGCGTTGTCAGCCATTCCTGGGTGGGTGGCTTCAGGGTCGGTTCCTTGTACGTGGACAGTCGTGGCGAGGCGCCCCCGCCCATGTTCACCAGATTCAGCGCCATCTTCTTGCTGGTCGCCCACTGGCAATACAGGTAGGCGGCATGCTTCACTTTGCTGCGGGCCGGGATGCCGATGCCATCGTTGAACATCGCGCAATAATGCGCCTTCGGTCCCGCCGGAATCAGGCCGACCCCGACATGGTCGGCGATCTTCGACACCGTCGGATCGACCAACGGCGGGCAGAACCCGACGCCATCCAGCCACATGGCGACGTTGCCCTGCATAAAGCTGGTCTGGCACTCGTTCCAGTTGAAGCCGACCACCCCGGGCGGGGCGCAGTCGCGCATGATGGATTTGTAGTACTCGCCCGCCCAGATCGCATCCGGCGTGTCGGTCAGCAGGGTCTTGCCGTCCGGGGTCACCGTATCCTGGCCCTCGCCGAGCAGGAAGCTGGTCCACACCGGCACGTTGGCGTTCTTCACGCCACGGCCGACGAAGCCGTACATGTTCTTGGCCGGGTCGGTGAGCTTGCGGGCCGTCGCCAGCATCTCATCGAAGGTCTTCGGCATCTCCAGACCGTGGTCCGCGAAGATCTTCTTGTTGTAGTAGATCAGCCACAAGTCGGTTTCCACCGGCAGGCTGTCGATGCGCCCGTCCGGCTGCGTGATGGCGGCCAACGGGCCGGGGCCGGTGTCGGCAAAGTCGTAATCCGGCGACGTCAGCTTCGTATCGGCGAGGTAGGGACGCAGGTCCTCCAGCCACTTGCCGGTGCCGATGATGCGCTTGGACACGTGCAGCGAGAAATGCGTCACGTCGAAGCTGGGATTGCCGGAGGCCAGCTCCATCACCATCTTCGGCCGCTGCTGCTGTTCAGGCAGCTGCTCGGACACTACCTTGATGCCGGTGAGCGCCTCGAACTCCTTCTGGTGCGCCAGCAGATTATCGGCGCGCGGGCTCTTGGTGAGGCTGACGCTGATTGTCTGACCCTTGCACTGCTGCCAGTTGAACGCGGATTGTGCGACGGCCCTTGAGATCAGTGCCGGCGCGGCCAACGTGGCGGTCGAGGCAGTCAGGAATGTTCGTCGTCCGATCATGGTATACGTCTCCTGCCGGTTGCGGCGGCCAGCATGCCATTACGGAATGCCGGCCGCCAATTGGACTTTTGCTGGTTCAACGCTAACAGCGTAGCGGAAGGCCAGAATTGATCTGTATCAAGCCAGCAAGGCCGCCGCCTCCCCGGCGGCCAGCACGGTGATGTTCTGCGTCAGCGCCTGCGCCACGAAGGCGCGGGTGACGTCCTGCAGCATGGCTTCGTCAACATAGGCGACGGTGATGTGGTTGCTCTGGTGTCCGGCCATCAGGTCGTCACGCCCGACGCCGTCCAGCACGCAGTTCATCATCGGCCACTCGTAGGTGGTGGCGCGCCGGCGCGCTTCGAACTCCGCCTCCGGCAGCTCCACCGCGTGGCCGGTGCCGACATGCATGATTACCTTCGTGCCGGAATAATGGGCGCGCGCCCAGATGACCCGGCCCTGCCGGCACTGGCCGGTGATGGTGGCGCCGCCGAACGGGAAATACATCGGCGGCTGGCGATACCCGGTGGCGCCGGCGATACCACCCTTGAGGTGCTCGAACGGCACCGCGCCGGAAATCTCCAGGTCCCAAACGAAGCGCCCGCCGAATTCGCTGCCCCAGCGGATGTCGTGCAGCGTCGTCTCCGCCGGCAGTCCCAGCGAGGTCAGCAGCCGCCACAGCATGGTCTGCGGAATCGCGCTGCCCATATCGACTTCGTTGATGCAGGGGATCGGCTGGCCCGGCCGGATGATGGTCCCGTCCTCATCGGGGATCGGGAAGCGTTCGGCCGAGCCGATGGCGCCCTCGGCGAAGTCCGACGCGGCGCAGGACCACGCCAGGCCCTGCTGGTACTGCACGCCCACGGCCGACAGTCCGAAGCGCTGCACAATGCGCCCCATGGCGATCAGCATGGCGCATTGTTCCAGCACCTGCGCCCGGGTCAGCTCGCGCGCCGGGTCGACGCCGAACTGGAAGCGCATGCCGCGCGCCTCGTACCAGCGCAGGCAATCCTCGCGCAGCGCCGCCGGCACCTTGCCCATTTCCACCAGCAGCGCCGACTGCGACAGCCCTTCCAGCGGCATGCCGATGTCGCACAGCGCCTGTTGCGGGAACACGCCGTTGATCATGCCCATGCAGAAGGTGTCGTGCAGGCCGATGATTTCCTTGTTCCGCAGCACGTATTCGCCGACCTGGCGGCCGATCTCCCCGGCCGGCGTGCGCAACACCGGATGGTCGGCATCGACCCGGCTCAGGTAGTGCGTGTCGTGCTTCAGCCAGCCGGTCGCCAGCCAGGTCTTCAGCCCTTGCAGGAAGAACGCGTCGTCGAAATTCTCCGACCACAGGCGCGAGACGGGCTTGCCCAGGCTGGTCAGGGTTCCGGCCATGCACAGCATGCCGACCAGGCCGGGCCAGGTGCCGTCGAAATTCGCCAGCAGCAGGATCGGCCCGGGGTGGCGCGCCAGGGAGGGGGCAAGGTGGTGCGAGTACTGCCAGGCCGTCAGCAGCACGATCACCGGCGCCTTCGGGTCGATGTGGGCGAACAGGTCGCTGCCCTCGCGCTGGCTGCTGATGAAGCCGTGTCCCTTGTCGGTCTTGAACGGGTGCGCGCGTTTGGCGGTGACACCGAACCGTTGCTGCAGCACCTCCTGCAACTTCTGCTCGAACTTGGCCTGCACCGGCCAGCATTCCACATTGGCCGATTCGCGCAGATCCGCGTTGGTAACCAGGAGCACTTCGTTCGTGCTGGCGCTGATCTTGGCGCCGAAATCCTTCAGGTCGAGAGTAAGCATGTGACCGCCTATGCTGTTGCGGGGCCGTCCATCATGCGCTGATAGCGACGTCCGTCGTCATACAGGGCAAGATAGACACGGTATTTGGCATCATGGAAGGCGCGGCGCGCCGGATCGGCGTGAATTGTCCGCTCCGCGCGCACCATGGCGCGTGCCGCCGTTTGCAGGTCGGGGAAGGCGCCGCAGGCGGTGGCCGCCAGCAATGCGCTGCCCAGTGTCACCGCGTCCTCTTCGCTGACCAGGTGCAGGTCGCAACCCGTCGCGTCGGCGTGCTCGCGCAGCGACAGCGCGTTCTTGGCGCCGCCCCCGGTCAGCAGCACGCGCTCGATGCGGTGTCCCGCGGCGTTCAACGACTCGATGATGTGGCGGGTGCCGTAGGCCAGCGCCTGCGCACTCGCCAGGTAGCGGCGCGCCAGCGCGTCCGGCCCGTGCTCCAGCGTCAGCCCGACCATGGCGCCGCGCGCCAGCGGATCGGCCCGCGGCGAGCGGTTGCCGTGGTGGTCGGCGAGCACGTGCAGTTGGGCGGTCGGCTCGGCCTCGCGCGCCTGCAAGGCGGCCACCCACGCGTTGGCCACGGCATAGACGGAGCCGCCGGCGCGGCGCGCTTCCTCCTCCAGCGCCGGCCAGGCATCGCTCTGGCGCAGCGTCCAGTCGAGCAGCGATCCGGCAGCGCTCTGGCCGCCTTCGTTCAGCCNNACCAGCCCGGCAGCATGGCGCCGAAATAGGGCCCCCATACGCCCGGCACCATCACCGGGTCGCGGCTGGCCACCAGGTGGCAACAGGAGGTGCCGCTGATCACCGCGAGGCCGCCCTCCGGTTTGGCGGCGCACAGCGCCAGCCCGCCGGCATGGGCGTCGATGATGCCGGTGGCCACCGCGATGCCGGGCGTGAGCCCGAGTTCGGCGGCGCTGCGCGCGCTGAGCGGCCCGGCGGAGGAGCCGAGCGGGAGCACCCGGGCCGGAATCTTGCCCAGCAGATCGGTCAACCCGACCGCCGCCAGCAGCGTCTCGCTGAAGCGTTGCTCGTGCGCCAGGTAGTTCCATTTGCAGGTCAGGGTACAGACGCTGGCCACGTCCTCGCCGCTGGCGCGCCACACCAGGTAGTCGGCGAGGTCGAAGTAGCGCCGGGTCGCCCGGTGGCGGTCGGGAAACCGGCGGGCCAGCCACAGAATTTTGGGCAGTTCCATCTCGACGCTGACTTCGCCGCCGACATAGGCCAGCGCCGGATTGCCGGTGGCGTTGATTTCCGCCGCTTCCGCCACCGCCCGATGGTCCATCCACATGACGATGTCGCGCTGCGGATCGCCGTCCTCGGCCACCGAGACCGGCGTCTCGGCGGCGCCGACGGCCACCAGCGAGCAGGTGGCGTCGAAGCCGATGCCGCGCACCGCCGTGGCCGGCCGGCCGCTGGCCGCCACCGCCTCGCGCACCGCTTCGCCGACCATGTGCCAGATATCGGCGGAGGACTGCTCGAAGACGTCGGCGCGCGGGTTGAACTGTTTGATCGGCCGCACGGCGAAGGCGAGCTTGTGCCCCTGGGCGTCGAACACGCCGGCCCGCAGGCCAGCCGATCCCACGTCCACTCCAACAAACGTCGCCGCGTTCATGTCTGCGTTCATTCCCGGTTCCGTGCACCTGGCAACTTCACTCACCAGCAAACAGCACCGGCAAGTCTATGGAAAGTCAAACTAGCGCCGCGCGCTGCCGTATCAATTGATCCAGATCAAGCACCCGTCGAAGCCCAATCGCATCTTGCGGCGCGATTCGCGGCGCGGGATGGTGGCCAAGGCACAATGGGGCCGATGGAGAACGGGTATGGCGGATAATGGATTTGCCGCCCAGTTGGCGCAGGACCTGGATGCCGGGGATCTGCGCACGGTGCTGGCCGTGTTCCGCCAGGATGTTGACCGGTTGACCGGCATGTTGGACAGCAACCTCGCCGCCGGCGACATCGTCGCCTTCCGGCGCACCTGCCACGCCCTGGCCGGTGCCGCCGGCGCGGTCGGCGCGGCGGCGCTGGAGCAGGCCTGCCGCCTCGGCATGATGCGCGCCGACCTGGGGCCGGCGCAGTTGCCGGCGCTGCACGGCGAGATCCGCGCGTGCAGCGCAGCGGCGCTGGACGAGGCGACCGCCTTCCTCGCCACCCTGCCGCCGAAGTAACCGCATGACCGGTCGGCCTTGCTTCCCTGGCCTGCCCTGCTATCGCTGTGTCGGATCGACAGCCGTGAGGACTCCAGATGCTCCGCGATGAACTTCACGCCCGTGCCGGGGACGTCCTTGCCGACGCCACCCTGCCCGAACTGCCCAACCACCACGCCGGCAAGGTGCGCGACAACTATGACCTGCCGGACGGGCGGCGCATCCTGATCGCCACCGACCGGCTCAGCGCCTTCGACCGCAT
>PLTJ01000049.1 GCA_003164455.1 Acetobacteraceae bacterium | reverse complement strand
CGAATTTTTCCACCACGCGGCCGACCACCTCCGGCGTCAGCGCGGCGAAGCCGATCACCGCGTCCAGCCGGTTGCGGAACTCCGGCGTGAACATCCGCTTGATCGCGTCCTCGTCCTCGCCCTCGCGGGTGTCGCGGCCGAAGCCGATCGCCTCGTGGGCCAGTTCGGCGGCGCCGGCATTGGTGGTCATGATCAGGATGACNNGTCGGGATGCGCCTTCTCGACTTCATCGAGCAGCAGCACGGCGTGCGGGTGCTGGTCGATCGCATCGGTCAGCAGGCCGCCCTGGTCGAAGCCGACGTAGCCCGGCGGCGCCCCGATCAGGCGCGAGACGCTGTGCCGCTCCATGTATTCCGACANNGCCACCTCGGTCTTGCCGACACCGGTCGGGCCGCTGAACAGGTAGTTGCCGATCGGCTTCTCGGGGTCGCGCAGCCCGGCCCGGCTGAGCTTGATGGCCGCCGATAGCGCATCGATCGCTTTGTCCTGGCCGAACACCATGGAGCGGAGGTCGCGCTCGAGGTTGCGCAGCGTCTCCTTGTCGTCGGCCGAGACCGATTTCGGCGGGATGCGGGCGATCTTCGCCACGATCTCCTCGACGTCGCGCAGGGTGACGGTTTTGCGCCGCTTGTGCTCGGGCAGCAGCATGCGGCTGGCGCCGACCTCGTCGATCACGTCGATCGCCTTGTCGGGCAGCTTGCGGTCGTGGATGTACTTGGCCGACAGCTCGACGGCGCCGCGGATCGCCTCGTCGGTGTAGCGCACCTTGTGGTGCTTCTCGTAGTTGCCCTTCAGCCCGCGCAGGATCTTGACGGTGTCCTCCAGGGTGGGCTCGTTGACGTCGATCTTCTGGAACCGGCGGACCAGGGCGCGGTCCTTCTCGAAGTAGTTGCGGAACTCCTTGTAGGTCGTGCTGCCGATGCAGCGCACGGTGCCGGAGGCGAGTGCCGGCTTCAGCAGATTGGAGGCGTCCATGGCGCCGCCGGAGGTGGCGCCGGCGCCGATGACGGTATGGATCTCGTCGATGAACAGCACCGCGTTGGCCAGCGCCTCAAGCTCGGTGACCACCGCCTTCAGCCGTTCCTCGAAGTCGCCGCGATAGCGGGTGCCGGCCAGCAGCGCGCCCATGTCGAGCGCGTAGATCGTCGATTTCGCCAGCACCTCGGGCACGTCGCCCTCGACGATGCGCTTGGCCAGGCCCTCGGCGATGGCGGTCTTGCCCACCCCGGGGTCGCCGACATAGAGCGGGTTGTTCTTGGTGCGCCGGCACAGGATCTGGATGGTGCGCTCGATCTCGCTCTCGCGCCCGATCAGCGGGTCGATCTTGCCCGCCATGGCCTTCTTGTTGAGGTTGACGCAGTAGTTGGTCAGCGCGTCCTGGCCGCGGCGCGACGGCTTTTCCTCGCGCTCGCGCTCGGTGTTGTTCTCGGCCGGGCTGCCGCCGCCCTGCGCCGGGCGCTGCTGGCTGCGGCCGGGCGCCTTGGCGATGCCGTGGCTGATGAAGTTGACGGCGTCCAGCCGGGTCATGTCCTGGGTTTGCAGGAAATACACGGCATGGCTCTCGCGCTCGCTGAACAGCGCCACCAGCACGTTGGCGCCGGTCACCTCGTCGCGGCCGGAGGACTGGACGTGGATGGCGGCGCGCTGCACCACGCGCTGAAAGCCCGCGGTCGGCTTGGGGTCGCCGGGACGGTCGGTGGCCAGGCCGGCGAGGTCCTTGTCGAGAAACTCGGTCAGATCGGCGCGCAGCTTGTCGAGATCGACGCCGCAGGCACGCAACACGGTGGCCGCGTCGGTGTCGTCGGTCAGGCCGAGCAGGAGGTGCTCCAGGGTCGCGTATTCGTGGCGACGCTCGCTGGCAAGCGACAGGGCCCGGTGGAGCGTCTGCTCGAGGTTTCGTGACAGCATGTGGCAACGCTCCTCAACTCAGGGTCGTCGATGGCTCCGCATCGTGCCGCAAGTCATCGGAATACGCCGATACGGCTGGCATGATGCGGCCACGGCGGCCGCGGTGTCCCGTCATTCTTTCTCGATTGGCGTCCGGCCGCACCAATAAAATGCGGGCATCCCAAGTTAATTCAAGGACAGGTCAACCCCCCCGGTCGCCGGACCGGCTGGAACAGCACCACGATTTCCCCGAACGCCGTCTAATCCTTCTCGATCGTGCATTGCAGCGGATGCTGGTTCTGCCGGGCCAGATCCATCACCTGCGTCACTTTGGTCTCCGCCACTTCGTAGGTGAACACGCCGCACACACCGACGCCGCGGCGATGCACGGACAACATGATGTGGGTCGCTTCCTCGCGCGATTTCTGGAAGAACCGCTCGAGCACATGGACGACGAACTCCATCGGCGTGTAGTCGTCGTTGAGCATCAGGACCTTGTACATGGCGGGCTTGCGTGTCCTCGGCCGCGCCTTCACGACCACGCCGGCGTTCGGCCCTTCGCCGCCACCGTCGTTGCCGCCGTCGTTGCCGCGGCCACCCTCGCCCGGCGGGCCGCTCATCGTCCAGTGCTGCTCGTGCTCGCTCATCGTTTGCGACCGCCCATGCTCCGGCATTGTCCGGGTCGCCCAGTCAACCCTCATCGGATCAACATATCGGAAAGCGCGGCGCCGATAAAAGGGCATCGCGCCGCATCGAGGCACAATGATGCATGCCTGGCGCGACATTGGCCCGCCAACGACCGAAGGCCCGGGATGGGGTCCCAGGCCGTCCTTCACGCCCGTCCCGCGAGCGGGACGGCACAACCGCCTTTTAATCAGGTGGGCGGCTTTTGATCAGGCGGGATGGCTGAACGTGTCGGCCGCCAGGTTCACCCGGGCGGTCAGCGGTGCCCAGGCCTGCTCGGTCAGCTTCAGGCTGGCCTCGGTCACGACCTTCTCCACCGACGCGCGCGCCAGCGTGGTCTGCAGGTCCACGGCCTCCTTCAGGGACTTCACGCCGGCCAGCGCCTTCACCGTCGGCGTTCACGCGCCCTTCACGGGTTTGTCTGAGCAGTGCGGAATAACCCCTTCAAAAAGCCGCTCTTTCGTGCAAGTGCTGTCCCTGGACAGCGGCACGGAACGGCCTGTATGGTCGCCATGGCCGAGCTTGGAGACACGTCTGCATGCCTGCTACGCGCCGTATTCGCGACTCAGTGTTCTCAACAAGCCTGCGCCTGGCCGCCGCCCTTCTGGCCATCGCCCTCGCGGCCACGCCGGCGCGGGCGCGGGCGCAGGTCGGCTCGGACCGCTACAGTTCCATCGTCATCGATGCCGCCACCGACACCGTGCTGTCGGCGGTGAATGCCGACGAACCTCGCTACCCGGCCAGCCTCACCAAGATGATGACGCTGTACATGGTGTTCGAGGCCCTGCGCGACCGCCGCATCACGCTGAACCAGTACGTGCCGGTCTCCAGCCATACCGCCTCCATGAGCCCGTCCAAGCTCGGGCTCGTGCCGGGCACCCGGATCACCGTCCAGCAGGCCATCCTCGGCATCGTCACCCGCTCGGCGAACGATGCCGCCGCCGCCCTTGGCGAAATGTTGGGCGGCAGCGAGGACCGCTTCGGCCAGATGATGACGCTGCGGGCCCGCGCGTTGGGCATGAGCCACAGCACGTTCCACAACGCTTCGGGGCTGCCCGACCCGGACCAGGTCGTCACCGCGCGCGACCTGGCCACGCTGGCCCGCCACCTGGTGCGTGACTTTCCAGCCGAGTACCACTGGTTCTCGACGCCCAGCTTCACCTGGCACGGCAACACCATTTTCAACCACGACAACATGTTGAAGAGCTACCCCGGCGCCGACGGCCTCAAGACCGGCTACACCGACGCCGCCGGCCACAACCTGGTCACCTCGGCCGTCCGCGGCGATGTGCGCCTGGTCGGCGTGGTGCTCGGCGCCGGTTCCAACGGCGAACGCGACGTGCACATGACCGCCCTGCTCAACCAGGCCTTCGAGCGCATGGACGTGCCGGGCAGCCCGCACAGCAGCAGCCGGATGCCCACCATCGTGGCGGCGGCCAATGCCGCGCCGGCGCCGCGCCGCGTCCAGGCCGCTCGTTGGTGCATCCAGGTCGGCGCCTTCGCCAGCGAAACCGCCGCCCGCCAGGCCGCCAGCAAGGCCCGCCACACCGCCGAGGACGGCGACGTGCGGATCGAACCGGTCACCGTGCGCGGCCACACCACCTGGCGTGCCCTGCTCACCGGCTTCAGCCAGCCGGAAGCCCGCCAGGCCTGCACCGCCCTGGCCCGCCACAAGATGCCCTGTACGCCCATCCGACCCGAGGCCGGACAGCTCGCCAGCCGCTAGAGCGCGATGACCGGAGGCGGAATCGCCGGAGGTCTGAATCACGCGATCAAACAAAGAGCTAGAGCGGGATGGCTTCGCCTATCAGAAGTCATCCCGCTCTAGCCCGGCACATCCGGCCGCTGCTTGCACTTGCACCGGCCCCGCCGCATGCGCATGTTGGCCGGTCAGGATCGCAAGAACTGCCGGACCGGGCCGAGCCCGTCGCGCGGCGGGCGGAGAGTGAGAGCATGGACGGCGGCACCGACGCACGCAGGATCACCATTCACCAGCCCGAGGATTTCGCCGGCATGCGCGCCGCCGGCCGGCTGGCGGCGGAGACGCTGGACATGATCCAGCCATACGTCCGACCCGGCATCTCGACCGGCGAACTGGACCGGCTGTGCGATGACTTCATGAACGCGCATGGCGCCATTTCGGCGCCGCTGAATTATCGCGGCTTCCCGAAGTCGATCTGCACCTCGATCAACCACGTGGTCTGCCACGGCATCCCCGGCGAGCGCCGGCTCGAGGACGGGGACATCGTCAACATCGACGTCACCGTCATCCTCGACGGCTGGCACGGCGACACCAGCCGGATGTACGTGGCCGGCACCGCCTCGACGCGGGCGCGCAACCTGATGGACGTGACCTACGAGTCGATGATGCGCGGCGTGCAGGCGGTGCGGCCGGGCGCGACGTTGGGCGACATCGGCCATGCCATCCAGAGCTACGTGGAAGCGCACCGGTTCAGCGTGGTGCGCGACTTCTGCGGCCACGGCATCGGGCGCAACTTCCACGAGGCGCCCAACGTGCTGCATTTCGGCCGTCCCGGGCAGGGGCCGGTGCTGAAGCCCGGCATGTTCTTCACCATCGAGCCGATGGTGAACGCGGGCCGCTACGAGGTGAAGGTGCTGGACGACGGCTGGACCGCGGTCACCCGCGACCGCAGCCTGTCGGCGCAGTTCGAGCACATGCTGGCGGTGACCGAGGAGGGGGCGGAGGTGTTCACCTTCTCGCCGGCGGGACTGCACAAGCCGCCCTACGCCGCGGGTTGAGCGCGGCCCTGGAACGCTGGGTCGTGGCGGCATTCTGAACCGCTGTCCCGGCGGCAGATTTGTTTCGCATTTGCCCACGGCTCGTGGCAGCCTGCTTTCCATGCGTACGCGCAAGG
>PLTJ01000056.1:1507-12766 GCA_003164455.1 Acetobacteraceae bacterium | reverse complement strand
CTGCCCGATGCCTGCACGCTGGAGATCGAGACCCGTATCGCCCCGGCCGCCAATACCGAGCTTTCCGGCCTCTACACCTCGGGCGGCGCCTATTTCACTCAGTGCGAGGCCGAAGGCTTCCGCCGCATCACCTTCTTCCCCGACCGCCCCGACGTGATGGCGCGCTACACCACCACCATCGTCAGCACCGAAAAAGTGCTGCTGTCGAACGGCAACCCCGGCGAGACCGGCACATTGCCCGATGGCCGGCGGTTCGCCACCTGGACCGACCCGCATCCGAAACCCTGCTACCTGTTCGCCCTCGTCGCCGGCGACCTCATCGCGGTGCGCGACCACTTCGTCACCCGTTCCGGCCGTTACGTGCGGCTGGCCATCTGGGTGCGCCCCGGCGACGAGGGCGCCTGCGGACACGCCATGCACGCGCTGAAGGAAAGCATGGCCTGGGACGAACGCACCTTCGGCCTGGAATACGACCTCGACGTGTTCAACATCGCCGCCGTGTCGGACTTCAACATGGGGGCGATGGAGAACAAGGGTTTGAACGTATTCAACACGAAATACGTCCTGGCCCAGCCCGAAACCGCCACCGACGTCGACTACGAGAACATCGAGCGGGTGATCGCGCACGAGTATTTCCACAACTGGACCGGCAACCGGGTGACCTGCCGCGACTGGTTCCAACTGTCGCTGAAGGAGGGGTTGACCGTCTTCCGCGACCAGACGTTCGGCGCCGACATGGGCAGCCCGGCGGTGAAACGCATCGCCGACGTGCGCGCCCTGCGCGCCGCCCAGTTTCCCGAGGACGCCGGCCCCCTCGCCCACCCGGTGCG
This sequence comes from Acetobacteraceae bacterium, assembly GCA_003164455.1. Classification (GTDB taxonomy): domain Bacteria; phylum Pseudomonadota; class Alphaproteobacteria; order Acetobacterales; family Acetobacteraceae; genus Rhodovastum. The sequence continues at coordinate 11,936 of PLTJ01000056.1, read as the reverse complement.
GCCGGATGCCTACATCGCCATCGACAACTTCTACACCGCGACCGTCTACGAGAAGGGGGCGGAGATCTGCCGCATGCTGTACCGCATGCTCGGCGCCGAGGGCTTCCGCCGCGGCATGGATTGCTACATCGCCCGCCACGACAACCAGGCCGTCACCATCGAGGATTTTGTCCGCGCCCTCGGCGACGGCGCGGGCGCCGACCTGACCCCGTTCCTGGCCTGGTACGCCCAGGCCGGCACGCCGGAAGTGACGGCCTCCGACGCCTACGACGCCGCCGCCAAACGCTTCGTCCTCACCCTGCGCCAGGCCACCAAACCGACGCCGGGACAGCCCGACAAGGCGCCGCTGCCGATACCGGTGGCCATCGGCCTGCTCGGCCCGGACGGACGGGAACTGCCCACCCGCCTGGCCGGCGAGGCCAGCGCGACCACGGGCGAGCGCGTGCTGCTGCTCGATGCCGCGGAACAGCGGTTCGTCTTCGAGGACGTGCCGGCCGCGCCGGTGCCCTCGCTGCTGCGCGGCTTCTCGGCGCCGGTGAAACTCGCCGGCGTGTCGGGCGAGCGGCTGCGCTTCCTGGCCACCCACGACAGCGACCCCTTCGTCCGTTGGGAATCCGGCCAGCGTTACGCCGCCGCGCTGCTGCTGGAGATGGCGGCGGGAGGGCCCTTCACCCTGGACGAGGGGCTGGTGGAAGCCCAGGCGGCGCTGCTGGCCGGCGCCCACGCCGACCAGCAATTTGCCGCCGAGGCGCTCGTGTTACCGTCCGAGCCCTACATCGCCGACCAGATGGCGGTGGTGGACCCCGACGCGATTCACGCCGCCCGGCAGTTCCTGCGCGGCGAACTAGGGCGGCGGCTGGCCCCCGCGCTGCGCGCCACCTACGAGGCGCTGGCCGATGCCGGCGAGTACCGCATCGACGGCCCGGCGATCGGGCGGCGGGCGCTGCGCAACGCCTGCCTGGCCGCGCTCGCCGCCGGCGGGGACGAAGGGGTCGCCCTGGCCCGCGCCCAGTTCGACGCCGCCACCAACATGACCGATCAACTGGCCGCCCTGGCCGTGCTGGCCGCCACCGACGGGCCGGACCGCACCGCGGCCCTGGCCGCCTTCTACGCCCGCTGGCAGAACAACGACCTGGTGGTGGACAAGTGGTTCAGCATCCAGGCGACCTCGCCGCGGCCGCAGACGGTCGCGGAGGTGATGGCGCTGGCCCGCCACCCGGCCTTCGACCTGCGCAACCCCAACCGGGTGCGCGCCCTGGTCGGCGCCTTCTCCGCCGGCAACCAGGTACGCTTCAACGACGCTTCCGGGGCCGGCTACCGGTTCCTGGCCGACACCGTGATCGCGCTCGACGGGCAGAACGGGCAGACCGCATCCCGCCTGGCCGGGCCGCTCGGCGGCTGGCGGCGCCTGGACGCGGGGCGGGCGGCCCTGATCCGGGCCGAGCTGGAACGCATCCTGGCGGCGCCGCGCCTGAGCCGCCTGACCGGTGAAAAGGTGGCCAAGGCGCTGGCCTGAGGCGGCGGGACGGGCCGCCGCAAAGATTTGCCCGCCGGCCCTCTCGCTAATGTCGCAAAAAGGGGCCATATATCATGAACGGCGCTTTTCCATCGGGCTGCTCGTGCCTTGCGCGCTGTCGCATTCGACGCTCCCCCAGCGAGAAGTAATTCGGCCCGCACGGTGCGGGCCGCCGGTCTTCGGAGTGAGACGAATGGCTTCAGGCACTGTTAAGTGGTTCAACGCGCAGAAGGGTTACGGCTTCATCCAGCCTGACGACGGCTCGAAAGACGTGTTTGTGCACATCTCGGCCGTCGAAAAGGCCGGCCTCGGCCGGCTGAACGAAGGTCAGAAGGTGAAGTACGAGCTGCAGCGTGGCCAGCAGGGGAAGATGTCTGCCGAAAACCTGCAGGCAGGCTGACGCGTAGTAACTGTGCCGGCCGGGTCCCCGGCCGGCATGGGATAACGGCGCCGCCAGCCGGCGGCGCCGGCTCCTTTTGGAGAGAGACATGCCCCGTCACAAATTCACGGTCGGACAGGAAGTCAGTTTCCTGCCGAGCGCGATGGATTTCAACGTGCCGCGCGGCACCTACCGCATCGTCCGCCAGTTGCCGCTGGAGGCCGGTGGGTTCCAGTACCGGGTGAAAAACGTCAGCGACGGCCACGAACGAATCATTCGCGAAAGCCAGCTTGCCCCGGGCGCCAGCCCCTGGACGCCGCCCCCCCTCGCCAAGGCGCGCCGCTAGCCACCAGACGGCCGCCTTGCCATGGCGGCACCGGCAAACGCGTAACCGCATGTCCGGTATCGCCGCGCGGTGATCCATGACCCCTGCCGATCATCGCTTCCCGCTCTACAGCCGCGCCGAGCGCCGCCTCGACACCGCCGTGCATCTGATCGGCGTACCCGTCGGGGTGATTGCCGCCGCTTGGCTGCTGGCACAGGCCTGCGCCAGCGCGAACGAGCGGTTGATCGCCGCCATGCTGGTCTATGCGGTGGGACTGGTCGGCATGCTGGGCACCTCCGCCGCCTACCACCTCACCCGGCCCGGCCGGGCCAAGGAACGGCTGCGCCGCGCCGACCACGCCGTGATCTTCGTCATGATCGCCGGTACCTATACCCCGCTCGCCCTAAACGTGCTGGCGCCGCCCGGCGGGGTGGACCTGTGCGCTGCCATCTGGGCCCTGGCCGCCGGCGGCATCACGCTGAAACTGGCCTTTCCACGTCGCTTCGAGCGGCTGTCGCTGGCCCTCTACCTCGGTATGGGATGGGCCGTGCTGGCGATGATCGGACAACTGATCGACCGTTTGCCGAGCCTGTCGCTGGACCTGCTGGTGGGCGGCGGCGTGGTCTATTCGCTGGGGGCCCTGATCTACACACGCCACCGCCTCAAATTCCACACCGCCGCCTGGCACGCCCTGGTGCTGACCGCCGCCTGCCTGCACGCAACGGCCCTGCACGCCGCCTTTGCCACGCCCTGAACGGGGCGGCCAGGAAGGCGGGGTGGTAACGATCCAATCAACGAGGGCCGCATCGGCGACATGGCGATCGGGGGGTCGCGCGCGTAGCTGACTGCCGTGACGGCTTCCCCGGCGCTGCCGGCAGGGCGGAGAGCAGACTCCGCGTCACACCAATTTTGTGATCTTTATCATCCATTGACATCGATCATAACGCACAATATGATACGTAACAAGATGATACGGGAGAGGAACGGGCCGTTCGGATGACAAACGATATGGGGTTGGATCACACGACGAATTTGCGCGTCGAACTCACGAAATTCCGTTCGATCGGCCTGACCCCAGGGCAGTTGGACGATTGCCTCTGCAAGACCACCGCCAGCACTTTCCCGCTCAACCGCCACTGAACCCTGCACAACCAACAAAACCGGAGACGTCGGATGTCGGATCGGATGTCTGAAGTAAAAAATAAATATACCTGGATGGTCGTTCTGGCGATCTTCCTGTGTACCATGATAAACTACCTTGACCGGGTGAATATTTCAGTAACAGCACCCGTGATGAGCAAGGAGTACGGGTGGGACACAGCCAGTCTTGGACTGATTTTTTCCAGTTTTTTCTGGGGATATTTTCTTCTTCAATTGCCTGGTGGATGGCTGTCTGACAAGTATGGTGGCGGCCGGCTGCTCTTTGGTTCCGCATTGCTGTGGACGGTATTTACGTTTCTGACCGCCATTCCCAGCAACCTGATCGTTCTGAGCGGCGTACGGGCCGCGCTGGGTGCGGGAGAAGCGGTGAACTTTCCGGCCCAGACAGCCTTCATCGGCCGGCACCTGCCCAAGCGTCTGGTCAGCCGGATCATGGGATTCAATTTTTCCGCCATCGCACTTGGACCATTCATCGGGACGCCCCTCAGCGTTTACTTCATGGCGAATTGGGGCTGGCGAAGCGTTTTCTACGCCATGGGTGCGATGAGCCTGGTGTGGGCATTGTTCTGGCTCTGGCTCACCCGGCGGGCGGGCATGACGGACACAACGGTCCCCAGCGTGAACCGGGACGAGCCGACGCAAGCGAGCCCCAGTGAGGCGATTTTCGAGAAGCCCCTTACCAAGGCGGAAGTGTGGGGCACGTCGATGTCGTGGTATTGCTGCAGTTACGTGTTCTACTTCTTTGCTTTCTGGCTGCCAATGTACTTCGTCAAGGCGCGGGGCATGTCGGTGGAGCAGATGGCCGGATTTGCCACCATCCCGTGGCTGGTGCTGTTCTGCACGATGAACGTGGCGGGCTACGTTGTCGATATCGTCAAGCAGAAGAGCGCACACTCGATCTTCTGGCGCCGCATGATCTTCGCGGCTGGGTTTGCCTGGGCAGCGATCTTCATCTTCCCCTTGCAGCACGTCGAGAGCAGCGGGACAGCGGTCTTGCTGATTTGCGTGGCCTTCATGGGGCTCGGCTGGAGCTGGCCGGTGGCCTTCGCGCTTCCCATCGAATACTCGCCGGCCAAGGCAGGGGTGATCACCGGCTTCATGAATTCGTGGGGCCAGCTAGCCGGAATTTCGGCTCCGCTGATCACGGGTGCCGTCATTGCCGGGGGCAACTGGGAATGGGCGTTCGTCATCACCGCTATCATCTCGATCATGGGAGCCGTACTGGTGGCCGGAACGAGCCACTACGCGACCGGCGTCCGTCAGGCGTAGAACGACGGACCTGCATGTGATAGATAACATCATGCATGTGTTGTAAGGTCCTTGCCATGGTAGTGCTCCTGACCTCACGCGAGAGGCGTAGCCGGCTGGTGGAACATCTGCACCAGTCGGAATCGGCCACCATCGAGGAACTTGCTTCGCGGTTTTCCGTCAGCAAGATGACGATCCATCGTGATCTTGACCGGCTCGAAGAACAGAAGATCGTCCGCAAGGTGCACGGCGGCGCCACCCTGCTGCCGTCCACCATGTTCGAGGCCGACCGCGCCTATCGCTCGCAGCATGCGGTCAAGGAGAAGGCGGTGGTTGCGCGCGCCGCCGCGGAAAGAATAGAGCGCGGCATGGCCATCATGATCGACGACAGCTCCACTGCGGCGCAAGTAATTCCACTGATAATGAACAAAAGGCCACTGAAGTTCATTACCAACTCTCTCAGTATCATCTCCGATTACCGCCATACTGAAGGAATTTCCGTTACTGCTCTGGGCGGAGACTACGATTCGGTTTGCGATTCCTTCTTCGGAATCATCGCCGAACAATCGATTGCTCGCCTGCGCGTGGATGTCGCGCTGTTGTCGGTCGCGGCCATCCGGGGCGCCAACGCCTATTTTCACAACCCGGAAGTCGCCCGTTTCAAGCTTGCTTGTCTCGCCGCGGCGGATCGTTCGATCCTGTTGGTGGATCACACCAAGTTCGAGCGATCCGCGCTGCACTTGTTCTCGCACCTGAGTGCCTTCGACGAGGTGCTGACCAGCGATCTGCTCGATCCCCTGATCGTGAACGACCTGCGCGAGGCCAAAGTGAGGCTTTCCGTGATTGCCGTGAACCGCGCGGCCGGGGCTGACGGAATGACCGAACCGCGGCTCCTATCATCGTAATGCGCTGTGGCTTGGAGAAATGAACGTGGCGAAGCCAAAGAAGCTCATCAATGACCCCGACCAGATCGTCGAAGAGGTGATCGACGGCATGGTCTATGCCTCCGACGGGCGCCTGGTCCGGGTGCCGGAATCGGCCGCGGTCATGCGATCCGCCATGCCGGACGGAAAGGTGGCCCTGATCATCGGGGGCGGCAGCGGTCACGAGCCGATGTATTCCGCCTACGTCGGTGAGGGTTTCGCCGACGCGTCGGTCTGCGGCAATATCTTCGCGGCCCCTTCCCCGGACCTCATCCTGAACGCCACCCGTGCCGTGCACCGCGGCCGTGGGGTGCTCTACGTCTATGGCAATTATGCCGGTGACAACATGAACTTCGACATCGCGGCCGAGATGGCGGCCGATGAAGGCATCGAGGTGGCAACCGTTCGGGTGATCGACGACGTCGCGGCCATGCCCCCGTCGCGGATGGATGAACGACGCGGCATCGGCGGCGCGTTCTTCCAGGTCAAGGTAGCGGGCGCCGCCTGTTCCGAGGCTTCGACGCTGGCCGAGGCCACCGCGCTGGTGACCTCCGCCCAGCAGAACATCCGCACGCTCGGCGTCGCGATGAGTCCCGGCACCATCCCACAAACCGGATCACCGACCTTCGTTCTCGGCGACGACGAGATCGAGATCGGGCTGGGGGTCCACGGCGAAGCCGGGGTCGAGCGCGGGAAAATGTTGCCGGCCGATCAGCTCGTCACCGCAATGGCAAAGCGGGTCTTGGATGATCTGCCGTTCCGGCGCGGCGACCGCGTTGCCCTGCTACTCAACAGCCTGGGCGCAACCACGATGATGGAACTGATGGTGGCCAACCGGTGCATGCGCCGCCTGCTCGACGAGGCGGGCGTAACGGTTGCCCTGACCTATTCCGGCCCCTATTTCACCTGCCAGGAGATGGCAGGCTTTTCGCTGTCGTTGATGCGTTTGGACGCTGTCCAGGAAAGACTATTGCGGCGGCCCGGCTGGTCGCTCGGCTATCGTTGCTGAGGAACAGATGACTCAATCTCTCGATGGTGCGGCCGTCGCAGCCATGCTGCGCAGTGCCGTGGAAGCGGTGATCGCCAACGAGCCGGCCCTCACCAGGGCCGACCAGGCGACCGGCGACGGCGACCATGGCATCGGCATGGCGCGCGGCGGCAAGGCGGCGGTGGCCGCGTTGGACAAGCTCGGCGCGGCCGCGACCCCGAAGTCGGCGTTTATCGCCGTCGGCCGGGCGATCCTCGCCGGCACCGGAGGCGCCGCGGGGGCCGTGTTCGGCACGTTCTTCCAGGCAACCGGCAATGCGATCGCCGCCGATTCCGTCGACCGCGAAAGCCTTGCCTTCGCATTTGACGCCGGCGCCAAGGCGGTGATGGCCCGCGGCAAGGCGAAACCGGGCGACAAGACCATGCTGGATGCGTTGTTCCCGGCCATCGAAAGCCTGCAGCAAGGGGACACGGCCGATTTCGCCGTGCTCGGCCAGCGGGCCGCGGCGGCGGCGAAGCAAGGGGCGGAAGCCACCGCGACCATGGTGGCGACCATGGGGCGCGCGAAGATGCTCGGTCAGCGGGCGATCGGCCACGCCGATCCGGGCGCGCTGTCGGTGAGTTTCATGTTCGAGGGCATGGCCAACGCCCTGGCCGGCCCCGGGCGGTGAACAGGCGCGGCTGGGACTGCTAGAGCGTGATCGCCCGAATCGGAATCGGCCGAGGGCGTGAATCACGCGAGCAAACAAAGAGCTGGAGCGGGATGACTTCGCCTACCAGAAGTCATCCCGCTCCAGCGAAAGCATTGGCTGTATCAAAGGAGTTGGGAATGTCTTTGACCGATCGGGCGCGCGAGGCCATCACGGCGCGGCTGCGGCACCTGCAGACCGTGCGTGACCGGGTCACCATCGACAGTGACACGCATCCCTCGTCGCCGGCACTTTATTCGGACGCGTTGCGGCGGCGGTTGGCTGAGGATCCCAATTATTTCCATGGCCGGCCGATCAGCGGCGACGAATTGCTGCGTGATATGGACCACTCCGGCGTGGACATGGCGCTCTGCTGGCAGAACCCCGCCGTGACCACCTATGTCAACGACCAGCACGAGAATTTTGCCATCCTCCGCGCGGTGAACGCCGGGATAGCGGAGCTGGCGCGGCAGCACCCCACCCGGGTGATTCCGGCGGGCTGGACCGACCCGAAGGCCCTGGGCGAGGAGGGCGCGGCAGACATGGTGCGCATCTGCGTCGAGGAATGGGGTTTCCCCGTCGTCAAGCTGAACCCGGCGCAGAACGAGTATCCGATCGACAGCCCCGTCGTGGTGCACATGGTGGACCGGATCGTCGCGCTTGGCGCCATTCCGGCGTTCCATTTTGGAGCGGATACCGAGTTCACCCCCGCCGAAGGCCTCCGCGCCGTCGCGATGCGCCATCCGGACTGGCCAGTGATCGGCATCCACATGGGGGGCGGTGGACCCGCCTTTGTTGCGGCCGAATCTCTTTACCTGGCAGCCCGGACGCTGGGACTGACCTGTCCGAACATCTTTTTCATCGAGAGCGCAAAGCGCGATACCCACATCGAGAGCGACCTGATCACCTATCGGGCCGCCGGTCTGCCCTTCGCGCACAACATCGCGGTGGGAAGCGATGCGCCGTATGGGCGGGTGAGCTGGAACTTCGGTGGCTACCGGGCCATGTTCGGGAGGTTGCGCGACGGTGCCACGCACGGTGATCCGCGGCTTGCCGACAAGCCGGGCCTGTTCGACGAGGCGGCGGTCCAGGACTTCATGGGCCGCAATATGGCGGACCTCATCATCCGGGCCGATCAGGGCCTGCTCAGCAGGAGCTGAAGGCACGCCGCCACCGTCGTGACTGTCCGCCGGCTGCTGACGGCGCTCTCAGGTGGCTGCGCGGAGAGGATGATCGACACTGAAACGCTGGCCAGCACTGGGCGATCGGCCACGGCGGAATTGCCGCGATGGCGGCGCCGCAGTTTCCATCGCCTTCGGGCCGAAGTAGGAAGTAGAGGGAGACGAATACCATGCTGACAGGAGCAGGGCAGCGGGTGCGCATGTCGCGCCTGATCGACCCCAGGACGGGGCGCGGATTCTGCATCGCCTTCGACCATGCCTTGCAGTTCGGGCTCAGCTCGGGCAACGGCCATCCCGAGGCGATGCTGGACCTGATGGCCGAGGCCAGGGTGGACGGCGTGATCCTGTCGCTCGGCACGGCGCTGCGGCTCGGCGGCCGGCTGGCGGGCCGGGGCGGCCCGGCGCTGATCCTGCGGCTGGACCAGACCACCATGTGGCGGGAAGGCACGCCGCTCGCCTACAAGGACGGGGCGACGCGGCTGGTCGCCAGCGTCGCCGACGCCGTGACCCTCGGCGCCGACGCGGTGATCAGCTACCTGTTCTTCGGCCACACCGACCCAACCCTCGAGACCAAAAGCTTCGAGGACTGCGCCGCGGTGAACGCGGCGGCACGGGCGGCCGGCATGCCGCATATCATCGAGACGATGGGCGCACGGGGTGGCTTGGCGCGGGACGTCTTCGGTCCGGAACTGATCGCCTTCCACACGTGCGTCGGCGCGGAAATGGGGGCGGACATCATCAAGACCGACTGGCCGGGCAGCGCCGCCGCCCTGCGCCCCATCACCGCCGCGCTGCCGGTGCCGGTGCTGATGGCCGGCGGCCCGCGCCAGACCTCCGACCTCGGCACCTTGCAACTGGTCGCGGAGGTGATGCAGGGCGGCGCCGCGGGCATCCTGTTCGGCCGGGCGATCTTCGGGGCCGACAACCCGCTCGCCGTGCTGAAAGCCTGCCGCGCCATCATCCACGGCGGCGCAACGGTTGAGGATGCGATGGCGGAATCAGGATTCTAGAGCGTGATCGCCCGAATCTGAGCCCGAGAGCGCGATGACCGGAGGCGGAATCGCCGGAGGTCTGAATCACGCGATTAAACAAAGAGCTAGAGCGGGATGACTTCGCCTATCAGAAGTCATCCCACTCTAGAGGAGTGATGTGGATGGGCGGTAAGCGCAGGCTTGTGGCGGGGACGGGCTGGAAGATGAACAACGATGCCGCGGCGACACGACGCTACGCGGCCGATTTGTACCGACGGCTGGCCAGTGTGGATGTCGGCGCATTGGACCTGTTCGTGCTGCCGCCCTTCACCTCGCTGCATGCGGCCGCGGAAGGGTTCGCGCCGGGGCCGGTCGCGATTGGCGGCCAGAACATGCACTGGGACGATTCGGGCGCCTGGACCGGGGAAATCTCCGCGCCCATGCTGCGCGAAGCCGGTTGCCGTTATGTGGAACTGGCCCATTCGGAGCGGCTGGCGGCTTGTGGCGAGACCTATGAGACCGTCCGGCGCAAGCTGAACACGGCGCTCAGGTATGGCCTGACGCCCATTCTCTGCCTCGGTGAGACCGCCGACGACCGCCGCGCCGACCACGCGGACGCAGTGCTGGGCGCGCAGGTTGAAACCGCGCTGGCCGACCAGCCGCCGGAGCGGGTCGCCGATGTGATCCTGGCGTACGAGCCGCGCTGGGCGATCGGCGCCCCCGAGGCGGCATCGACCGACTATGTATCCACCCGCCACGGCGCGATCCGCGCGCTGGTGTCGCGGCGTTGGGGGGCGGCGGCGGCGAAGGCGGTACGCATCGTCTATGGCGGCTCGGTGACGCCAGACAACGGCCCGGCGCTCATATCCCTTCCCGATGTCGATGGGCTGTTCGTCAGCCGCGCCGCTCTGACGTCGGCGGGCTTTGCCGCGATTGTTGCAATCGTTGCTGATGCGGCCATGACCAGGGAAGCGCTGCCATGAAGGCGCGTCCTCGCCGGCGATAGCGCTGGCAAGAGGGGCAAAACCCCGGGCTCGCAGGTGCAGCAT
>PLTJ01000056.1:0-1488 GCA_003164455.1 Acetobacteraceae bacterium | reverse complement strand
CCGGGTCAACCCCCGGGCTCTTCGGTCGGGGGCGGCCATGACGGCAAACGGAAATTGCTGCACCTGCGTGCCCGGACTTTTGCCCCAGTTACCGATAGCGCTGGCAAGCCGTTGATCGACCTGAGCAAGCCCGCGGATGGCGGTGCGGAGCCGTATGCGACCATGGCCGAGCGGGCCGCCCATGCGATTCTCGACGGCCACGCGGCCGCGGCATCAACTCCCGATGGTTTCCTGCCTCCAACCACCGATCGCAAGGACACCGACGCCACCGCAGGCCGACGCGGATTGCTGTTCGGCATATGGGAGTCCAAGTCCCTGGCCCTAACCTTCTTGCCAGGTCCGGGGTTGTAACGGGGCGGCGACGATACCATTCCATTATAAACGTTGCGGCATCCGGGTGGTCCGCGCGTTGCGGTAGGAGGATTTCTTCGGTGTCCGATCGGAGTTTGCCGGTTGTCGCGGGTGATACAAAGGCCCGCCCCGTTCACGCCGTCCGTCCCGAGGGGCTGGCGGCATTGTTGGGGGGGTTGCCGGAGCCCCAGGCCGCCTGGCTGCGCGCCGCCGGTTTCAGCGGCAAGGCGCAGGAGTTGTTGCTGTTGCCCGGGGAAGGCGGCGTGGCGGGTGCGGTGCTCGGGCTGGGTGCCGACCGCTCGCCTTTTGCGTTTGGCGATCTGGCGGGCAAGTTGCCGGCCGCCGGGGCGTGGCGGATCGAGCCGGGCGACTTCGAGCCCGCCGTTGCGACGCTTGGTTTCCTGCTCGGTGCTTACCGCTATGACCGGTGGAAGTCCGTCCGGCGGCCGGTGGCAACGCTGGCGGTGTCCGGTCAGCGGCGTGCGTTGTCCGAGGCCGCCGCGGCGTGGATGGTGCGCGACCTGGTGAATACCCCGGCGAACCTGCTCGGCCCCGGCGAACTGGCCGACGCGGTGGTGGCTCTCGGCGAGCGTCACGGCGCGGTGCCGATCCACATTGCCGGCGAGGCACTCGCGGCGGCCTATCCCACCATCGCGGCGGTGGGGCGCGGTAGCGCGCGAGCGCCCGTGGTGGCCGGCTTCACCTGGGCTGGCAGCGCCGCCACCGAAACGGCTCCGCTGGTGTCGCTGTGCGGCAAGGGGGTCTGCTTCGATTCCGGCGGCTACGACCTCAAGCCGTCGACGTCGATGTTGCGCATGAAAAAAGACATGGGCGGCGGCGCCAACGTGCTGGGCATCGCCCGCATCCTGATGGAGGCGGACCTGCCGGTCCGCCTGGCGGTGCGCATAGGCTGTGTCGAGAACAGCATCTCCGGCCATGCGATGCGCCCGCTGGACGTGGTGCGGACGCGGCGCGGCCTGACCGTGGAGATCGGCAACACCGATGCCGAGGGGCGGTTGGTGCTGTGCGACCTGCTGGCCGCGGCCTCCGACGAGCATCCCGGGCTGTTGCTGGATTGCGCAACTCTGACCGGCGCGGCGCGGGTGGCGGTAGGGCCGGACCTGCCGGCGCTGTTCG
>PLTJ01000007.1:19746-25752 GCA_003164455.1 Acetobacteraceae bacterium | reverse complement strand
GCGATGGCTGCCCTTTTATATAGGTTATCGGCTCCGGCCTACCGGTCAGTGTCGGCATGGCTCCGGTGCGGCAGCCTCCCGGCGCTTGCTCCCGGCGACGACCGCGCGGGAATGGTTACGATATCGTAACATGTTGGTCGCAGTCGGGCGCGGCGGGTCAGGCGGGCGGCGTCGGGACCACGTACCAGGTGAAGCCGGGGGAGCGGAAGGCGACCTCGCCGGGGGGCAGGAACTCGAGGGGGGACGCGGCCGCGGGGGCGGCGCGGGCGGGACGCGGGCGGGGGGCGAAGGCGCCGATGGCGAGCATGCGGGCGATCGGGCGGAGAATGCGCTGCGCGGTTGGGGCCAGGGCGAGGAGTTCGGCGGCGGCGGGCTCGGCGAGCAGGGCTTGCAGTTGGGTGGCACAGGCCGCGGCCTCGGAGCCGAGGGCGGCCACCAGCCAGCCGCGGCCGGTGGGCAGCGTGCCGGCGCTGCGGTGGGAGCCGCCGCGGCCGGGCGAGCCCGAAGGCGGCGCGCCGGATGCGCGAGGTTTTGGCAGACGGCCGACGGCGAGGCGGGCCATCAGGCGCTCGAAGCGACGGGCGGCGCGCTGAAGGCGGGACCAGAGCGGGACGATGAGGGCGGCGAAACGCGGCTGGCGCAGGAAACGCCGCGCGATCAGGGCGGCGAGCGTGGCGAGGATGAGGCCGACCCGACGGGCGAGGTCGGAGGCGGAGGCTTGGACCGGGGCCGGGAGGGGGGCGGGCTGCACGAATATATTCCTAGCACAAAGAGGGGGGCGGGGGCAAGGGAATGATGGCTGGGGCCGATGCCTCACCGTGCAGCGCGATTCATCGACCCCGCGACGCGACGACGTTGCGCTCATCCGCTATACACCACTTAACGAATAAAAATTTTTCGGTTCTTTTTTCAAAAAAGAACAACCTTTTTTGCGAACAATATCTAGCGTGCTGTGTCAAGTTGCGACGGCGGGATACGCTGCGCTTTCCCGCCCTACAGCGCTATGGTGCTTTGCTGTTATTTCGGGCTACTCTTGCTGAAGACGGGTCAGGTGGCTGCCCAGTGGTCGCCGAAATATATAGACATTCGGGACAGGCTCTATAATCTAGCCTGAGCTAGCTTGTACGGGGGATTCCCATGCTAGAGATCGGCGCCTTCGAGGCAAAGAACAAACTCGGCCACCTGCTCGATCTGGTCGAGCAAGGCGAGGAGGTCACGATCACCCGCCGAGGCAAGGAAGTTGCGCGCCTGGTACCCGCACGGCTGACCCATAGCCGCGACGAAGCCCGCGCCGCCGTCCAACGCATCCGCGCCCGTGCGGAGCAATTCAAGTTCGGTCCCTTCGACTGGCCCGAATGGAAATCGTACCGCGACGAAGATCGTCCATGAGCCTCGTGCTCGATAGTTCGGCGACGCTTGCCTGGATTTTTGCCGACGAGACAACGGCTGCGATTCGCGTGCTGTTCGACCGGGTTGCCGATACGGGCGCGTTCGTGCCCGCCCTGTGGCGACTGGAAGTCGCCAACAGCCTGACCGTGGCCGTGCGTCGTAAACGCATCGACGCAGACTTCCGCCGGGCCGCCCTTGCCGACCTTTCACTCCTGGACATCACGACCGACCCACAAACGGTCTCCCATGCCTGGGGCGAAACATTAGGGCTGGCGGATCGGTTCCGGCTTACCCTGTATGACGCCGCTTACCTTGAGCTGGCACAGCGGCGCAGGCTGCCGCTTGCCACGCTCGACAAAGATCTACGGGTTGCCGCTGTCGCTCTTGGCGTCGTCTTGCTTGCGGACGGTTGAGCCGCGCGCGCTGTCGCTCCATCAGCATCACACGCGATAACGGTTCCTTATCGCGTGTCTTGCGAGGCGGACACAATTACGCGCATACTTCCCCCAAGCCGCTGGAATCGCCCGCAATGCCTCCCCTTCCCGCCCCGCCCGGCGTCGCCGCGCTCGCCGCCGCCCGCGACTACGCCGCCGGCGCCTATGCCGAGGCCACCCGCCGCGCCTATCGCGCCGACTGGGCTGACTTCCTGGGCTTCTGCCGCGCCGCCGGCTTTTCCCCCCTCCCCGCCGCGCCGCAAACCGTCGCCGCCTACCTGGCCTCGATGGCCGCCAGCCACGCCGCCAGCACCATCGCCCGCCGCCTCGCCGCCATCGGCCAGGCCCATCGCCTCGCCGGCGAGGACTGGCAACCCTCCCACCCCGTCATCCGCACCACCCGGCAAGGCATCGCGCGGCGCCACGGCAGCGCCGTGCGCCGCTCCGCCGCCCTGACCACGGCGGACATCCGCAAACTGGTGGCGGCCTGCGCGGGCGACCTCGCCGGATTGCGCGACTGCGCGCTGATCCTCGTCGGCTTCGCCGGCGCGCTGCGCCGCGGCGAACTCGTCGGCATCGACCGCGAACACCTGGTTTTTCGCGACGCCGGCCTGCGCCTGACCCTGCCGCGCAGTAAGACCGACGCCGCCGGCGAGGGGGCGGAACTCGGCATCCCCCAGGGTACCCGGCGCGAAACCTGCCCGGTACGCGCGCTGGAGGCCTGGCTGGCGGCCTCGGACTGCCAGTTCGGCCCGGTATTCCGCAAGGTGGACCTGTGGGGTAACATCGAGCACCACCGCCTGCACCCCGACGCGGTGCGCCAGATCCTGCTGCGCCGCGCCGGCCAGGCCGGCCTGGAAGTGCCGCCAGGCGAGCGCCTGTCGCCGCACGGATTGCGCGCGGGCTTCGTCACCGAGGCCTATATGGCCGGCGCGCGGGACGAGCAGATCATGGCGCACACCCGCCACGCCGACCTGAAAACCATGCGCGGCTACGTGCGGCGGGCGAAGCTGCTGACCGACAGCCCGGCCGGACTGCTCGGCCTGTAGCGATGGCAGGCGCCGCCGCCCAACCGGCCCCCCTTCCCTGCCCGGGCTTTCCCCCGCTGGCCCTGCCGCAACCGGACTGGCTGCAGACCACCCTCGCCGTCACCGGCCCAGCCGACCGCCGCGCCGCTTTCCGCGCCGCCGCCGCTGGCGCCGGGGTGGTGCCCTGGGTGGTGGACTACGACCGCCTGGAGGAGGACTGGTTTTACCTGCTGATGGCCCCGCCGCCGCCGTATCGCGCCATCAGCGCCCAGGGCGCGCGCATCCTCGCCCGGCAGATGCGCGAAGCCACCTGGACGCGGCACGAGGAGGCGCTCGGCCGGGTCGGCACCAGCCGGGCCTGCCCGTTCGACCTGCACCGCCTGCTGCCGGTGCCGGCCGGCATCCTCGGCCTGGGCGAGGACCACCCGCGGGCGATCGCCTGGCTGTGGCAACACTGGGGCACCACCTGGCCGCTGCGCCGGGTGGAGGCACTGCCCGACACGGCGGCCTTCCGGGTGCGGTTCTGGAGCGCCGACTGGACGCCCTGGCCCGTTCTGGCCCACTTGCGCACCCGCTGGCCGGAACTGCGGCTGGAGGTTCGGCCGGTGTACTGATGCCGGCCCCATGGGCGGGAAAGTAAGGCCAGGGGCAGCGCCCCCTGGCCTTATCTTCGCGCCTATAGGGCCGGCCTATCGGCCGCGCCGTTCCAGCCACTCGTCGAGGGCTTCGACCAGCATGTCCTGGATGGTGCGCCGGCGCATCCGGCCGGGCCGTGGCGCGCCGGCCTCCATCAGTCGCAGGTAACGGTCCTCGTCCAGCTTCACGGTGGTGGCGATCACCGCGCCGCGCACCGGCGTGGGGGCCGGGTGCGGTGCGGGCGAGGGCAGGGGGTCCGGCGCGGGGTCGGCCTCGGCGATCGGGCGGGCGCCGCCTTTGCGGGGGATGGGGAAGACGCTGAGGTCGGGTGCCTTGTTCATGCTGCCTCCGCACGTGCGGCTTTACGTAAGCGCGTTTCCACGTATGTCCACAATTCCGCAATTTCCTTGGCCGGATTGCTGTTCGCATCGAGCTCGCCGACCACGCGCCCGTCGATGCTGCTGGTTGGGAAGGCGACGGACTGGCCGATCATCGGCTTCGCCACGGTGCCGCTTTGCGACAGCGCGATCGCCGCCTGCCCGGTGATGCGGGCGTTGCGGGTGGCGCCGTTGATGACGAACACCATCGGCCGTCCGGCCTCCTCGACGATGTCGATGGTGCGCCCGACCGCGTCGAGGTCGTCGGGCGAGGGACGGGTGGGGATCAGCACCAGGTCGGCGAGCTGCACCACCGCGCGGATCAGGCTGGTGACCTGGGGCGGGGTGTCGATGACGGCCAGCGCAAAGCCGCCGGCGCGGGCCTGTTCGATGCGCCGCGGCAGTTCGGCGAGGGTGGAGGAGAAGAACACCGGGGTATCGGCGCGGCGGCGGTTCCACCAGGCGGCGAGGCCGCCCTGGGGGTCGGCGTCGAGCAACACGACGGGGCCGGCCCCGGCGCGCTCGGCCTCGACGGCGAGGTGGCGGCTGAGGGTGGTCTTGCCGGCACCGCCTTTCTGGGACGCCAGAACAAGGACGCGCATGAATGCTGCTCCGCACTGCTGTCGGTGCGACATTACCGCCCTCCTTATGGCCGTGCAACCGGAAATGCGTTTGCACATCCGTCCGCACGGATATACGTTGTTACGTAGTTTCCTTTGCACCCGGACCCGAACGCGCACCCGTTTCTCTCCCTTGTGGCAGGGGCAGGGGCAGGGGGAGGGAGAATCCCTGCTTTGTCGGAAAACTTTACAGACTCAGTCTGTTCCCCGCGCGCGTCCCCCGCCAACGCCTTGATTCCGGCTGTTTTTTCGAAATGGCACATAATATGCTTGAAAATATGCCTACTCTTGAGCCGCGCGCTGGATCGCGACGACGAACAGAAAGCCTCGCGCTATGATGCCCTTCAAGGCTGCCGCCATTTTTGCCATGCTCCTCGGCGGGGTAGGGCCGGCGCATGCGGGGAACGTGACGGCGGTGAATCCTCTGCTTTTCGGCGGCTTCGAGGCCTCCGGCGAAACCGCGTCCCAGTGGACGCCGAGCCCTGGTTTCAGCGCCGCGACGTTCGCGATCGTTGTCGACGGTTTTTATTACAACAAGTCGCACGAAGGCGACGTGACAACGAGCAACGCGAGCGCCTGGCAATATATCGGCCTGCAAGACCTCAGCGTCCTGGCCGGTTCTACAGTAACCGTTCAGGCCTATGTGTGGCCGAATTCCACTGCGGACAAATTCGGCATCAGCTACGGGAGCACCGGCAGCGTCGCCGTCACCACGACACCCACGCAGACCTATTCCTTCACTGCCGCAAACCTCCAGTACGGCAGCTATATACCGGTAACCTTTACCTTCGTCGCACCGAGTTCCACCATCGACATCGACTTCGGCTTCCTCGACGCCGAGACCAACGAACCTATAGAGATCGACGCCGTCTCGGTCGCCTACGACCCCCCCGACCCGGTCCCCGAACCGGCCTCCGTGGCGCTGCTCGGTGCCGCCCTGCTCGGCCTGGGCCTGGTGGTCCGTCGCCGCAAGGCCGGCTGATCCGGCGGCACCTGTCGGAAATCTTTACGCCCGCCGCTCCGGCGATCGCGATGGCGTGTACTCAGTCTTCCTCTTCTTCCCCCGCCGGCGCCCGCGACGGCGCCAGGTCGTGCGCTTCCAGCAGCCCGTACAGCGTCGGCCGGCTGATTCCCATCAGCTTCGCGGCCTGGCTGAGGCGGTTGTTGCTGTGCGCCAGCGCCCGCTGCAGAATCACCCGTTCCGCCCGCATCCGGGCCGCCCGCAGGTCGAAATCCAGCACCGCCCCCTCGGGCGCCACCAGCTCCAGGTCGGGCGCATCCACCAGCTTGCCGTCCGCCATCACCACCGCCCGCTTCACCCGGTTCTCCAGCTCGCGCACATTGCCCGGCCAGGCATGCGCGTCGATCGCCGCTACCGCGGCCTCGGTGAAGCCGCGCAATGACCGGTTCAACTCCCGGTTGTGCCGGTTGAGGAAGTAGCGGGCCAGCAGCAGCGCGTCCCCCGGGCGCTCGCGCAGCGGCGGGATGCGCACGCTCACCGCGTTCAGCCGGTAGAACAGGT
>PLTJ01000007.1:18434-19677 GCA_003164455.1 Acetobacteraceae bacterium | reverse complement strand
CCGGTGAAGGCGCCGCGCTCATAGCCGAACAGCTCGCTTTCCAGCAGCGTCTCGGGGATGGCGCCGCAGTTGATGGCGACGAACGGCTGGGCGGCGCGCGGGCTCAGTTCGTGCACCGCGCGCGCCAGCAGTTCCTTGCCGGTGCCGCTCTCACCCAGCAGCAGCACCGTCACGTTGGTCGGCGCCACCCGCTCGATGGTGCGGTTCACCTTCTGCATGGAATCGCTGCCGGTGACGATGCGGCGCAGCGGCGTCGGCACGTTCGCCTGCGCCAGTTGCCGGTTTTCCTCCTCCAACTCGGACAGCCGCAGGGCCCGGTCCACCACCGTGCGCAGCACCTCGATCTCGATCGGCTTCTCGCAGAAATCGTAGGCGCCGCTGGCCACCGCCCGCAGCGCGTGGGTGCGGTCGCCATGGCTGGTGGCGACGATCACCTTCAGGTCCGGCGCGATCCGCGCGATCTGTTCCAGCGTGGCGAACCCCTCCGACACCCCGTCCGGGTCGGGCGGCAGGCCGAGATCCATGATGGCGAGCTTGGGTTGATCGTGCTGCACCACCGCCAGCGCCTGCTTGCGATCCTGGGCAAACAACGTCTCGTAGCCGGGAAACGCCCAGCGGTACTGGTTGCACAGCCCGACATCGTCCTCGACGATCAGCAACTTCGGCTTGGTCACGGCATCCCCTCGTTCCGCCCGGTTCCATACGCCGTCGGGCCCGGGGCAGGAAGGTCAGGGGTCCACCGACCCCTGGCCTTCCTATCCCGCCGGCAAGGTCGTCGCGCCCTCGGCCAGTGGCAGCAGCATACGCATCGTGGTGCCTTCGCCGGGCCGGCTGAGCACGACCAGGTCGCCGCCCGCCTCGCGCAGCAGTTCGCGTGCCTGGAAGGCGCCGATGCCGCTGCCCTCCCGCTTGGAGGTGCGGAACGGCCGGAACAGCTCGTCGCGCACGAAGTCCGGGCTCATGCCGGGTCCGCGGTCAACGATGTCCACCAGCACCCGCCGCTGGTCGCGGCGCAGCACGATGCGGATGGCGCTGTCCGGGCCGGCGGCTTCCACCGCGTTGTCGAGCAGGTGGGTCACCACCGCGTCGAACGCGGCCGGGCCGATCGCCACTTCGGCGGACAGCGCGTCGGCCTCCACCACCACGCGGGCGCCGCGCAGCCGGCGGCAGGTGGCGGCGATCGTCTCCACCCGGGCGAGCGGCTCCACCCGGGCGGGTCCGCCCATTCCTTCCGCCGGTTCGG
>PLTJ01000007.1:17411-18316 GCA_003164455.1 Acetobacteraceae bacterium | reverse complement strand
CCTCGGCATCGAGCGCGAAGGGCGCGCGCGGCGGCGCCACCAGCACGAAACCGGCCGGCCGGCCGCCGGCCTGCGGCAGCGGCACCGCCAGCCACAGATCGGGCAGGGCGTCGATCGGCGGGTGCGCGCGGGTGGTGGGGTCGAGCACCGCGATTTCCTCGCCGGCGCCGAAGCCGGCCAGCAGCGGATGGTCCGGCGGGACGGACAGGGAGACCGCCGGCATGTTCCATGACCCCGCCCACTGGAACGCCAGGGGATCCGGACCGGGCCCGGTCTCGCGCAGGAACAGCACGCCGGCCGGGCTGTCCACCACCTGCGCCACGGTGCGGATCACCCGCGCGTGCAGCGGCACCCCGCCGCCGCCCGCCGCGCCGGCAAGCGTGTCGATGCAGCGCAGCCATTCGCGGCGGTAGTCGTAGCGCTCGGCGAAAAACGGATCGACCAGGGCGGCGCGGATATGCGATCGGCCGGCGCCCGAGGTCAGCAGCACCGCCACCGCGATGACGCCGGCGCAGATCAGCCCGACTTCGGCCACCGCGCCCCAGCGCGTGCCGAAGGCGCGGAACACCTCGCCCACGCCGGCCAGCGCCAGCAGCAGCGCGCCGCTGGCCACCAGGCTGGCGCTGTGGAAGGCGGCGGTGCGCGAGATCGCCAGGGTCGGCGNNCGCCAGCAGCGGCGCCACCAGCACGTTGGCCAGCGCCCGCCCATCGGCCAGCACCGGCGAAACCTGGCGGAACAGCGCGGCGTCGGTGCACAGCAGAATATCGTACACCGCCAGTGCGCCCAGGCCGATGCAGGCCAGGTTGACGTTCCAGCGCGCCTCCTCCGGCGCGTTGCGCAGCAGGTTCTCCAGCAGCAGCAATTCGCAGATGGCCAGCACCAGCCGCGCCGCCAGCCCGACCGA
>PLTJ01000007.1:0-17382 GCA_003164455.1 Acetobacteraceae bacterium | reverse complement strand
TCGAACAGGCCGGCCGCACCCAGCAGCGGATTGGCCGCCGGCGCGACGACGACGGCGCCCGCCCACGACGCAGTCAGTATGCAGGCCGCCAGCATCTTCAGGCGTGAGGGGTTCGTCCGGGTACGCAGCACGAGAAAGACCGCCAGCGCGGCGTAGGCGACGGTGCAGATGCCGTACAGGNNTCGCGGTCATGGTGGGTCCATCGGCTGCTGGCGGCTCCAGCTGGCCCACGATATCAGCACTTGGCCCAGTCGCCAGGGCGTTGGACTATCGCCGCGCGGCAAATTTGTCCAACATTTCCCAAAAAGATTGAAAATTGCATCAAATGAGTTAAAATTCCGTCAACCTCTCCTGTTGCGTCGGCAAGTGGCTCCAGCTCCGCCATACCGCTACCAGACCAGACGTTAAGGACACGCGATGGGCCTCACGACGTCCACATGGACCGGCGGCGCGAAAACAATCTGGAACAACGCCGCCGACTGGACGGCCGGCGTACCCAATGCCAGCACCGTGGCGGACATCGCCGCGGGCCATGTGCTGAACTACAGAGGATTCATCTCCGTCGCGGAGATGGATGTCTCCGGCACCCTCAATATCGCGAATGGCAGCTACCTCACCGTCACGACCGTGGACGGCGGCAGCGGTGCCCTGGACATCGCCGCCGGCGGGCTGGTGAACTTCACCACCGCCGGCGGCACGCTCGAGTTGCAGGGGGGCATCATCGGTACCGCCACGATCAACTTCGGCAATACCACCGCCTCCAGCACCCTGTTGTGGAATTCCGCCGCCACCCTCAGCACCGCCCTGACGCTGGACAACTTCTTCGCCGGCAGCGAGCTGGAAGTCGCCACCAGCACCTACACCGGCGCCTACAGCTACGACCCCTCCACCGACGTGCTGACCCTGGGCGGCGTCGGCGCCGTCTCGCTGACCCACTCGTACACCGCCGGTGCCCCCGACTACGCCACCAGCGACTTCTCCGTGGTGAACGACGGTGGCACGCTCGACATCACCAGCAGCTACCCCTGCTTTCTGCGCGGCACCCGCATCGCCACGCTGCGCGGCGAGGTGGCGGTGGAAGATCTGCGCATCGGCGACCTGGTGGTCATCGCCACCGGCGGCGCGCTGCCCATCAGGTGGATCGGCACCCGCGGCTTCATCGCCAGACTGGTCAACGAGCACCACCGCGCCGCCCTGCTGCCCATCCGCATCGCTGCCGGCGCGCTCGGCGAGGGCAGCCCGGTGCGCGACCTGCATGTCTCGCCCGAGCACATGCTTTGCCTCGAGGGCGTGCTGATCCCGGCCGAGAAGCTGCTGAACGGCACCACCATCACCCGTGCCGACAATTTCGACGTGGTGCAGTATTTCCACATCGAGCTGCCCCGCCACGCGGTGCTGTATGCCGAGGGCGCCCCGGCCGAGAGCTTTCTCGATACCGGTAACCGCAACATGTTCGCCAATGTGCTGAGCTACCTCGAGCTCGGCCACGACCTCGACGCGCCGCCCCAGCCGGCCTGCCTGCCGATCGTCACCGCCGGCGAGGCGCTGGACAGCGCGCGCGCCCACCTCGCCGAACGCGCGTGCACTCTCGGCCTGGCCACCACCGGGGAAGACGACCTCTATCTGCGGGTGGACGGCATCGCGCTGCGCCCCGAATCGCGGGCGGACGAGCACGTGCGCTTCGCCGTGCCGGCCGGCGCGCGGCAGATCCACATCGTCTCGCGCAGCGTGGTCCCCGCCGACCTCGACCCGGCCAACGGCGACCGCCGCCGGCTCGGCATCTGCTTTTCCGCCCTATCGCTGCGCGACGACGGCTTCACCCTCGACCTCGCCCCCGGCTACGCCGGCTTCGCCACCGGTTTTCACGCCGCCGAGGCAGGCCAACGCTGGACCCAGGGCGACGCCGTTCTGCCCGAGGACCTGACCGCCGCCATGCCGGACGGCTTCACCCTCGAGATCAACGTGATCGACAGCGGCCTGCACTACCCGGTCGCCAAACCCGCGGAAGTGATCCCCTTCACCAGCCGCCGGTCGGCATAGCGGCGGAATCCGCTACCGGGTGGGCGATAGCGCCAGCAGTACCGGGCCGTCGGCCGGCAGCGACAAGTGCAGGTGGTCGGTGCGCACCGCCGCGCCGCCCCGGCGCAGATCGCGCACCCAGGCCGGCCGGGGCAGCGCCAGCGTCACCGTTGTCGCCGCGGCGTCCGCCAGCAGCGCCAGGATGGTCACGCCGCCGCTGCGATAGGTGCGCGCCTCCACGTCCGGGGCCGGTCGTCCGTCGTCGCGGGTGAGGGCAAAGCCGGGCACGACGCCGGCCTCTCGCAGCAGGGCCGCCATTGCCTCCAGCGGGGCCGGGTCCCCCGCCGCCGGCGCCGTTGCCAACACGTCCAGGGGACGGAGGGAAAAACCGGAAAATGCCGGGCTCGCCCGGCGCCGGCCGTGGCCGTCGAACCGGCCGGGCTCGCCGTCCGCCAGCACCCGGCCGCCGGCCCTGATGAAATCCCGGATGGCGGCCGTTTCCGCAACCGACAGCGCGATCGACTGCGGCAGCACCAGCACGCGCATGCCCGACCGCCGCAACGCGCCGCGCGCCAGACTCGTGGGCGAGACGAAAAGCGGCCGCACGCCGAGCCCGGTCAGCAGGTGCACCACGCGCGGCAGCGAGCGGCGGTCCGCGGTGCCGCTGTCGTACTCGGCTGCCGAACCGCGCGCCTCCCAGGGCTGCCCGTCGGCGCGGCGATCCAGCAGCCAGTGAACCCGGAAGCTGGGCGGCGAAACCAGGATCGCCACCGGATCGGCTGCCGGCGTGGCGGCGATGAGTCGCGCCGCGATGCCGCCGCGCAGTTCGTGCAGCAGCGCGGCGAGAAACTGGCCGCGCGGGCCCGGCGTGCCGTCCGGCGCGACCACGCCGCCTTCGTCCCACACCACCAGGCCGCGGCTGCCCAGCAGCAACTGTCGCCAGATATTCCGCGCCTCCTCCGGCCCCTGGCCGAAAGACGTGGTCAGCACCACCAGGCCGGGATTGAAGGCGCGCGCGATCTCGATGCTGTTGCCGCCGTTGTAGGACTCCATCACGTCCACCGCGCCGGCCAGCAGCGTGTAGTCGTAGCCGCCCCAGCCCGGCGGCTGGGTGCCCTCGAGGCCGGCCAGCGCCGAGGAGTCGGCCGCGTGCACCGCCGCGGTGCCGGCCCGCACGGCGCGGGAAAAGGCCACGTCCATCCAGGCCTTGAAGTCCGACCAGGCGGCGAAGTTGTCGTCCTGCTGGCGCAACGCCGCGTCGGTCAGCATCGGCGCCACCTGTTCCCAGGTAGCGAAATCCGTGCCCCATTCGTTATTCAACGCCGCCAAGCCGCCGTATTGCGTACCCAGCCAATTCCGAAATCCGGCCAGCGAATCAGGGGAAAGATCAAAATCCCAGAACGCCGCCAGGTCGGCGATGCCGGCCTCGTCGGCCAGATCATAGAACAGCGGCCGGTACCGGCCGTGCACGCGCACCTGCCCGGCCAACCGCTGGCGGATCCGTTCCAGCCAGACCGGGTCGGAAAGGCTGGGCGTGCGGATGAAGCCGGCAGGGTCGGACGGATTGGCCTGGTGCAGCCGCCGGATTTCGTCGAACTGCCAGGTTACCGGCCGGTCCGGGAACCAGCGGTGATAGGGCGCGTAGAAATCGGTGGCGATATTCTCGACGTACCAGCGCAGGCCGCTCGCCCGCAGCGGCGCGATGCGTTGCGCGATGCCGCCGGCGTCGGTGCCGGCGCGGTCGGCGATCACCGCGCCGGCGCTGAAACCAAGCGCCCGCAGGCCGGCGTCACGCGCCGCCGTGCCGGGTTGCCAGATGATCGCTTCGTAGTCGGTCCAACCCGCGGTGTCTGCGCGGGCAGTGGCCGGGCCGGCAAGCGCGAGCAAAAAGGCGAGCAGGAAAGCCATGGCAAACCCCCGGCGACGAACCGGATCAACTTAGCCGTGGTTTCGGTTGTTCGCTGCCCGTCATTGCGGCTAAGCAGGCCGGGGCGCTGCCCAGGAGAATGACATGTGCGGGTTGGCCGGCATCTTCCATCAGGACGCCAGGGCCGAGGTCGACGCCGCGCTGCTGCGCCGCATGACCACGGCGGTGGCCCATCGCGGCCCCGACGGCGACGGTTTTCACACCGAACCCGGCGTCGGCCTCGGCCATCGCCGGCTTGCCATCATCGACATCGCCGGCGGCGACCAGCCGATGGTCAACGAGGATGGCTCGGTCGTCATCGTGTTCAACGGGGAAATCTACAACTTCGCCGAGCTTCGGCCGGAATTGCAGGCGCTGGGCCATGTTTTCCGCAGCGACCACTCCGACACCGAGACCATCGTGCATGCCTGGGAGAGCTGGGGACCGGACTGCCTGCAGCACCTGAACGGCATGTTCGCCCTGGCGTTGTGGGACCGCAACCGCGGCCAGCTTTTCCTGGCGCGCGACCGGCTGGGCGAGAAGCCGCTGTACCATGCCACCCTGCCGGACGGCGGCTTCGTGTTCGGCTCCGAAATGGCCTGCCTGGCCGCGGTGCCGGCGCTGACGCGCCGGATCTCTCCCACCGCCGTCGATGATTTTTTCACCTGGGGCTACATCCCCGACCCCGACACCATCCATGCCGGCATCCATCGCCTGCCCGCTGCGCATTTCCTGTTGCTGGAGCGCGGCCGCGCGCCGGTGCTGCGGCGCTACTGGCAGCCGCCGACCCACATCCGCGAACAGGACGAGCTCGGCGCGGTGGCGGAACTGACCGCCCGGCTGGATGTCGCCACGGCGCGGCGGCTGGTCGCCGACGTGCCGCTCGGGGCCTTCCTGTCGGGCGGCGTCGATTCCAGCGCGGTCGTGGCCACCGCCGCGCGGCTGCGCGCCGCCCCGCTCGACACCTTCACCATCGGCTTCGAGGGCGCCGAGGACGAAACCCCCTACGCCACCATGGTGTCGCGGCGCTACGGCACGGTGCAGCACAACGAGCGCGCCGCCGCGGTGGACATGATCGCGGCGGCGCGCGCGCAGGGGCGCATCTTCGGCGAACCGTTCGGCGACCCCTCGGCGGTGCCGACCGAGAGCGTCTGCCGGCTCGCCCGCCGGCATGCCACCGTGGCGATATCCGGCGACGGCGGCGACGAGGTGTTCGCCGGCTACCGCCGCTATCGCTGGCACGTGCTCATCCAGGCCGTGCGACGTTTTCTGCCCGCCCCGGTGCGTGGCCGCGTCATCGGCGCGCTCGCCCGTGCCTATCCCAAGCTGGACCGCGCGCCGCGTTGGCTGCGGGCGAAGCACACGCTGACCGAACTCAGCCTGGATGCCACGCTCGGTTATCTGCGCACGGTAACCCAGGTGCAGGCGGCACAGCGCCGCGCCCTGCTGGCGCCCGGCCTGCTGGCCCAGCTCGGCGGCTACGACCCGACCGCGCGGATCGCGGCCCTGATGGACGAGTGCGGCAGCGAGGATGCGCTGTTGCAGGCGCAGTATGTCGATCTCTCGACCTGGCTGGCCGGGCGCATGCTGGTGAAGGTAGACCGCGCCAGCATGGCGCATGCGCTGGAAGTGCGGGCGCCGCTGCTCGACCCCGGGCTGGTGACGTGGGGGCTGGCGCTGCCGCGGCGCCTGAAGCTGCGCGGCGCGGAGGGCAAATACGTGCTCAAGCGCGCGCTGGAGCCGTATCTGCCGCGTGACCTGCTGTACCGTCCGAAACAGGGCTTTGCCCCCTCGCTCGCCGGCCTGTTCCGCCGCGAGGCGGGGCGGGTGCGGACCCGGCTGATGAGCGAAACCCTGCTGGATAGCGGCCTGTTCGTCCCCGCCACGATCGAACGGCTGCTGCGCGAGCACGAGGCCGGCCGCTTCGACCACAGCCAGACGCTCTGGCTGCTGCTGGTGTTCGAAGGGTTCCTGGCGGCGGCCTCCGGCGAGCCCGGCCTCGCCCTGGAAGCGGCCGTCCGGCGCCCGTGACCGAAGCGGCGCCGACAGGCTCGGTCTTCGCCCGGACCGCGCGGGGCACCGGCTGGCTGATCGCCTGGCGCATGGCGACACGGCTGCTGGGAGTGGCCAGCACGGTGGTGCTGGTGCGCCTGCTGACGCCGGCGGATTTCGGCCTGATCGCCCTGGCCACCAGTTTTACCCTCGCGGTCGAGGCGATGGCGCTGATCGATGTCGAGGACGCCGTCACTCGCGAGCGGGCGCCCACGCGCGACGTTTACGACACCGCCTTTACCCTCGGCCTGCTGCGCGGGCTGGCGATCGGCGGGATGATCGCGGCCCTGGCCCTGCCGGCCGCCCGCTTCTTCGCCGAACCGCGGCTGGCCCCGGTGATTTTCGCTCTCGGGCTGGGCTTCCTGCTGGACGGCCTGACCAATGTCGGCATCGTCGATTTTCGCCGCGATTTCGCCTTTCATCGCGAGGTCCAGCTCTGGCTGGCGCCGCGGCTGCTGAGCATCCTGCTGGCCCTGGGCACCGCCTGGCTGCTGCGCAGCTACTGGGCGCTGGTCATCGGCATCCTGTCGCAGCGGGCGTTGCGGGTGGTGTTCAGCTACTGGATGCACCCCTTCCGCCCGCGCCTGGGCCTTGCCGCCTGGCGTGGGCTGCTGGGCTATTCGCTCTGGCTGAGCACCATCAACGTGGCCTCGCTGCTGCGCGACCGGGCCGACAGCATCCTGCTCGGCCGGCTGCTCGGCACCGCGCCGGTGGGCATCTTCGCCATCGGCGCCGAGATCGCTGCCCTGCCGACCACCGAGCTGGTCGAGCCGGCCTGCCGGGCGGCGTTCTCCGGTTTCAGCACGGCGCGCAACACCGGCCTGGATGCCGGCGAGACCTGGCTCGCCATCATCGCCAGCATGACGCTGCTGACCTTCCCGGCCGGGGTCGGGCTGGCCCTGATCGCCAGCCCGCTGGTGCAACTGGCCTTCGGCGCGCGCTGGATGGCGGCGGTGCCGCTGGTGCAGTTGCTGGGCATCGCCGGCGGTCTGACGGCGTTCGGCACGATCGGCTCGGTGCTGTTGCGGGTGCACGGAAAAATGCGCCTGGTGCTTGGCATCATCCTCGCCGGGGCCGCGCTGCGGGTGGTGCTGCTGGTGCTGCTGATCCCGCGCTTCGGCCTGCTCGGCGCCGGCTTCGCGGTCGCCTTGGGGCTGGTGTTCGACCACCTGCTGTATCTGGCGATGACGCTGCGCGGCCTTGCCATCGCGCTGTCCGCCCTGCTGGAGCGGCTCTGGCGCAGCGCGCTGGCCACCGCCGCGATGGCCGCGGTGCTGCTGTTAAGCGGCCTCGGCGGGCAGGACTCCACCAGCCCGGCGTTGGCCTTGCTGGGCGGCGTGACAATCGGGGCGGCGGTGTATATCGCCACGGTGTCGGCGCTCTGGGCCCTGGCCGGACGCCCCGATGGCGCGGAGCGGAATGCGCTGGCCACTCTGCGGCGCCTCTTGCCCCTCAAGGACACGCCCTGATGCCGACCATTGCGGTGTTCGACTTCCTCAGCCACGAATTCATGCACCACCCGTTCAACGAGGCCTATCTGCGCCTGCTGCGCGCCGCCTTCCCCGCCGACCGGGTGATCTTCCATGCCCGCGCCGGCCATATCGAGCGCCTGGCGCCGCGCTTCGAGGCCGCCGACAACATCGCGTTCCGCCCCTGTCCGCCCTTCGCCGTTCCGTTCGGCCTGTCGCGGCACAACCCGATCGCCGGCCGGCTCGGCGCGCGGCGCTGCTGGGACAGCATCGTGGCCGGNNATGCCGTGCTGCGCCGGGCCTGGCCGCGCTTCGCGCCGGCGCCGCTGCACATGATCCTGCACAACCACCTGGCCGAGGCGGCGTCCTGGCGGTCCCGCAACCCCTTTATCCGCGCCTTCGACTTCATAGCGGCCCTGCAACGGCCGCTGCCGCCGCATGTCCGCCTGGTTGCCCTCGAGCTCGGCATCAGCGATGCCATCGCCGAAATCGCCCCCGCCGTCGCCCCTTCGCTCGAGACGCTGGAGCATCCGGTGCTGGTCTCGGAATGGAGCGAGGCGCCGGCGGAAGGCACTGTCCCACCGGTGCTGCGGATCGGCTTTCTCGGCCATGCCAGTGCCGACAAGGGATTCGTCCTGTTCGCCGAACTGGCGCGGGAATGCCACGGGCCGGCGCTCGAGTTCCACGCGATCGGTCTCGCCGCGCCGGAAGCCCGCACGCTCGATCTCAGCGGCCTCACCCGCCAGCCCAGCCTCGCCTCCACGCCGCGCGACGAGTACGTGGCGGGGCTCGCCGCGCTCGACCTGGTCTGCCTGCCGTTGTCGCGCAACTACCAGTATGTCGCGAGCGGCAGCGTCATCGATGCGATCGCCGCCCTGAAGCCGTTGGTCTGCCTGCGCAACCGCTCGCTCGATGCCATCGTCGCCCGCTACGGGGAGATCGGCTTCATGGCGGAATCGGAGGACGACCTGGCGGCCTTCATCCGCACCCTGACCCCGGCCAGATTCGCCGCCAGACGCGACGGGTGGGTTCGCAACCTTCGCCACCTGCGCGAAGCCCGCAGCCCGCTCGTGCAAGCGCCGCACTATGCGGCCGCCATCGCCCGGGATAGCGCTTGACCGCCCTCCTGGTCCTCCTCGCCGCCGCCCTGCTCGCCGCCCCCGCCCAGGCAGCGACGCTCGAGGTCGGTCCCGGCCACGCCTTCAGCACGCCCAGCGCCGCCGCCCAGGCCGCGCAGAACGGCGACACCATCGCCATCGACCCTGGCGATTACTACGACTGCGCGATCTGGAGCCGCGACCACCTGACCATTGCCGGCACTGGCCCGGGCGTGGTGATCACCGACACCACCTGCCAGGGCAAGGCCCTGTTCATCGTCCACGGCAACGATACCACCATTCGCGACATCACTTTCGCCCGTGCCCGCGTGGCCGACCACAACGGCGCCGGCATCCGCGCGGAGGGCCGCGACCTGACGGTGAAATCGAGCCGCTTCATTAACAACCAGACCGGCCTGCTCGAGGGCGACCAACCCGGCGCGACGGTACGCATCGTGGACTGCGACTTCACCGCCAACGGCGTGCGCGACATCGGCCCGCCATCCCCCGCGCTCTCGGTCGGCACCATCGCGGCCCTGCGGGTCGAAGGCTCGCGTTTCGAGAACAGCCACGGCGGCGCGCACATCCTCTCGGGCGCCGGGCGCACCGAGCTGATCGGCAACCGCATCGAGGACGGCGAGGACGGCGTGCGCGATGCGCTGGTCGTGCTGACCGGCGGCGGCAGCCTGGTGATGGAAGACAACCTGCTGCGCCGCGCCCCCAGCGCCGCGCGCGTCAACGCCGCGGTGCACGCCTATCCCGGCCCCGCCGGCATGTTGGAATTCCGCCGCAACACCCTGGTCAACGCCAGCGATCGCCCGGCCGCCCTGCTGCTGGACTGGTCGTACGGCAGCGCCGACTTCGCCGCCAACGTGCTGGATCGCGGCGATGCGGAACGCTCCACCGAGGGCTACTGGCGCCATCAGGCGATTGAGGGCGCGCGCGCGCTCTATGCCGGCGCCCGCCATCTCGCCGGCGCCGAACTGCGGGCGTTGCACAGCATCCCGCACTGATCGCGGCGCTTGCGCTCAGCGGGTAAATCCTGACGAATAACCAACGTTACGCCGGGAACGCCATGTCCTTCTCCGTCCTGCTGCCCACCCGTAATCGCCCCGCCCTGTTCCAGCACGCCCTGAACTCGGCGCTGGCACAGCAGGTGGACGGGCTGGAAGTGCTGGTCATCGACGACGGCACCACTGAACCCTTCGCCGGCCCACTCGCCGCCATCGAGGCGCGCTGCGATAAGCGGGTACGTTTCCTGCACCTGCCACCGAGCGAGCACGGGCACGGCCAGAGCTACGCCCTGAACTTCGGCGCGGCACAGGCGCGCGGACGCTACCTCTGCTTCCTCGACGACGACGATGAATGGTCCGACCCGCAGTATTTGGCCTGCGCGGCCGGCCTCATCGCGCTCCCCGGGCCGCCGCTCGACCTGCTGTATTTCGACCAGGCGGCGTTCGCCAACGGCCAGCGGATCGAACGCACCGTGTGGATCGAGGACCTCGCCGGCCTGCTGCCACCAACCGGCCGGCTCGAGCCGGGCAGCGCCTGGCGCGTCACCGCCACCGACCTGCTGCGCGCGCACGGCTTCAGCCACGTCAACACCAGCATCGTGCGGCGGGCGTTCTTCGCCGCGATCGGTGGCTTCGACGAGGCGCTGCGCTACGAGTGCGACCGCGATTTCTACCTGCGTTCCATCGATCAGGCCCAGGCGATCGTTTACGTCCCGCGCACCGTCTCCCACCACAACGTCCCCGACCCCGCCCGCCGGGACAACATGTCCACCCTGGTGTCGGATATCGAGAAACGGAACCTGCAACTCATCCTGCTGGAAAAAGCCAGCCGGACGTCGCGCCAGGAAGTGGTGCGCGCCCACGCCCGGCGCCATCGCGGCTACACCCTCAAACACATGACCATGGCGCTGTACCGGGCCGGACACTACCGACAGGCATGGCCCTACGCCCGCGCCGCCCTGACAGCGGGATTCAACCTGAAATGGCTGGCCTTCTGCACCTGGCTCGGTCTGCTGGCGGCCTGCCGGGGCAAGTAAGGAAGGCGGGGGCTCCGCCCCTCGACCCTGCAAGGGGCCGTGAGGCCCCTTGACCCCGCTACTAGAGGAAGGTTGTTGAGAGAGGGGGGGCCAGGAGATGTTGCAGCATCACTTTGCCCCCCTCTCTCAACAACCTCGCTTAAGTAATGGGTTCCAAGGGCCTCTCGGCCCTTGGCGGGTCCAGGGCAGAGCCCTGGTCTTCCTTACTTGCCCAGCAGCCCTCCCAGCGCCGTCGTTGCCGTTGTGATCGTGGCGTAGGTCGTGGCGAATACCTTGGCGTCGCCGTCGGCCGGATCGGCGATATCCACTCCGTCAAGCAGGTCGCCGAGTTTGATCACCCGGCCGTGGAGGTCGGGATAGCGGTCCAGCACCGCGCGTCGTGTGGTCTCGTCGAACACCACCAGCACCGTTGCCGCCTCCGCGATGGCGCGGGAGAGCCAGGTCGAGCGGTGCGTGGCGAGGTCGATGCCATGGGCCGCCGCCGCCTGCAGGCCGGGTGGCGGGGTGGGCCGGCCGGGTTGCAGCATCGTGCCCGCCGAGCTGACGCGGCCGGGCCGCATCGCCGGCTGTGCCTGCAACGTGGCGGCGGCGAAGGGGCTGCGGCAGATATTGCCCAGGCAGACGAACACCACCTGCCCGTTGGCGTGCCGGTTCAGGGCCGCGCGCAGCCGCGCCCGCGCGTGTTGCCGCGCCAGCACCGCCCAGCCTGGCAGCCGCATCGCCCCGCGCCGCGCCGCCTCGCCCAGTGCCGCGCCGAGTTCGGCCAGTGCCGGCCGCGGATCGTCGCGTACCAGTACGTCGTGGATTTCCCGTCCGCTCGCCAGCCGGCCGAGTTCCAGCAGCCAGCACGCGAGGCGGGACAGTCGTCCCTTGCCGCGCCCGCGTCCCTCGGCCAGCACCGCTTGCAGGTCGGGCAGCAGGTTGCGGCCGAACACCCCGGTGCGGTAATCGACCGCCGGGCTTTCCTCGCCCGCCGTCAGCAGGCGGTACCAGAGCCAGGGGAAGTCCACCCCGAGGCCGAGCGGCAGCGGCATCGACCCCCAGGGGCGCGCATTCACCTCCAGCAACACCCAGGCGCCGGTTCGTGGGTCGCGGCGGAACTCGAACATGCCGACGCCGGTGTATGAAAGTGCCGCCACCAGTTCGGTGCAGGCGGCCAGCAGCGCCGGCGTCAGGGGCGCGCTGACGCGGTAGTAGCTGCCCGAGCCGTCTTCGCGCACCCGGTGGTGCTCGAAGGCCTGCAACACGCGGCCGCGGCTGGCCAGCAGCGACACGCCCAATCCCTGGCCCGGGAAAAACCGCTCCAGCACATGGTCCTCGGCGCACAGCTCCGGTTGCAGGCGGGCGAACTCGGCCGCATCGCGGGCGAACTGCACTTTGCCGCGCCGATCGAGGTGCCCGAGCACGTAGGACCGGCGCGGCTTGATCACCACCGGCGCGCCGAGCGCGGCGAGCACGGTTTCCGCGCTCTCCCCGGGCTCCGGCAGCCGCCCTTCCGCCACCGGGATGCCCAGGCGCTGGGCCAGCTCGCGGGTGGCGTATTTGTCGAACAGCACGTCGATGGCGTTATCGTCGGGGATGGCCAGCCGGGTCAGCGTGCTCAGCCGGGCGCGGTGGCGCTGCAACGGCAGCAGCGCGGTTTCGTTGCAGGGAATCACGAGGTCGAAGCGTTCCGCGCGCAGCAACGCCTCGACCGCTTCCAGCCACGCCGTGCCGTCCTCCATCCAGGGCGGCAGCGCGTGCACGGCGGTGACGTAGCGCGAGGCCAGCGCCGGCGCGCGCAGGTTCGCCGGCGCCGCGTGCACCACCACCCCGCGCCGCCCCAGCGAGCGCACGGTGGCCAGAAAGCTGCGCGTGTCCTCGCCGAACACCAGCACCTTGCCCACCGGACTCATGCGCCGGCCCCCAGTGCCGCGGCGATCCCGGTAAGCGTGCCCGCGCGGCCGCCGAGCGGGCCGAGGAAAACGCGGCAATAGCCGTCGAGCCGGGCCAGGAAACGGTCGCGTTCGGCCGCGTCGCGCACGTAGCCGGTCGCCCCGGGCAGCAGGGTCGCGCTGTGGTAGGTCAGCATGAACAGCCGCGCCCCGCCCGCCAGCGCCACCCGGGTCTGGCGCAGCATGTCGTCGAGGCGGTGCCCTTCCGGGCTCAGCCGCAGCCGTTCCAGCAGTCCCAGCCGGGCCGCGATGCCGGGCAGATGCAGCCGCGCGCCGAGGCGGCCGGAGAGGCGCGGATAGATATGCCGCCCGACCCCGCGCAGGGCGCCGGCGAAATGCACGGACAGCGGCAACTCGACCAGTCCCGGAGCCATCACGAAGGGCCGATCCGGCAGCGCGGTGAAATCGGGTCCGCCATCGGCGGAAAAATCGGTGTGCGGCACCACGCTGACATCGATGCCGTAGCCCAGTTCGCGCAGAATGCCGGCGGTAGCGGGTCCGACGCCGTAGCGGCCCGCCTTGTAGACCACCGGCCGGATAGCGAACCCCGCCACGATCGCCTGTGTCAGCGCCTCCAGCTTGCGCCGTTCCAGGGCCGGCGGCAGGTTGCCGGGGTAGGAATGGCGCGCGTCCACCGGCCCTTCCGCCGGCGGGGTGACCCAGGGATGCAGGTGGGCGCCGATTTCGCAGCGCCCGGCTTCGGCGATCGCGCGCAGCACCGCGGCGGCGGCCGGCGTGGCGGCCACCGGATGGTCAACCACATAGGTCGGCACCACGCCGTGCGCGTCGAGAATGCATTGCGCCAGCTTCTGGCTGGCGATGTTGGTGACCGCCGTGCTGGCCGGGTTGAACGGCGCGTTCCAGTCGAATTCCTCCTCGGTATCGACCACCACGACCAGGGTCGGCGGCCAGTCCGCCGGTACGGTCAGCATCCGTTGCACGGTCAGCCCAGTCATGGCCGCCGCCCCTGGCCCAGCCAGGCCCGGGCGACGTCCTGCAGCCCGTTCAGTACGCCCTCGACCGACCAGCGCGGCGAGATCTCCAGCCAGTGCAGCGGCACCGCCCCGGTCGCCAGGCTGGTCTTGTAGCGGTCCGCCCCGGCCAGGAAATCGTAGCAATCCACCCCCTCGGCCGCGCAGGCCTCGATGGCCAGGTGGTGGCAGGTCATGCCCGGCTTCTCGTGCGGCCCGGCGGCGGCGTAGTCGAAGCCGCTCTGGTAGGTCAGCACGCGGCCGTGGAAACGGAAATTGTAGAGATAGCCGAAGGTCTGGCCGCCGGCGGACATGCGCAGCAGGTCCACCTCGCCGCGCGGCAGGGTGCGCGCCAGCAGGGTGCGGTGGAAGCGCAGGAAGTCGGCGGAAGCGAACATCCCGGGCAGGCCGCGCTGTTGCCAGGTCGCCTGGTGCAGGGCGGCGAGTTCGTCCAGGAATCGCCAGGCTTCCGCCAGACCAGCCGGGCGCTGGATGGCCAGCGGGCCCGACCGGGCGTAGCAGCGTGCCGACCGCCGCAACTGGTAGCGCGTATTGGCGCTCAGGTTCTGCAGGAAGCCGACGCCGGCGCGGCGCAGCCCGGCGAGGTCCACGAACGGCGCCGGACGTGTCCGCAACAGGCAGGCATAGCCGCCGCCGGCGATCGCGGCGCGCGCGGCCTGCAGATACTTCTCACCGACGCCGTTCAGCACCAGGCGGCGCCGCCGCGCCCGACCCTCCGCCGCGACCGGCGCGTCAACGGCGGCGCGCAGCACGGCCGGCAGCAGATCCTCGCGGCCGCGCTCGATCAGCGGACCGTTGTGCTCGACGAACACCGAATCCAGCGCGCCGGCGCCGCTCTCGCCAAGATGCAGCGCCTCCGGCACGAACAGGCGCCGGCGGCGGTTGAACAGCGCCAGCGCGACCGTGCGCCCATCCTCCTCGGCCGCCAGCAGGACCGGATCGGGGAAACGCTCTTCGGCCAGACACCCCACCCAGGTCCAGGACTGGAAAAACGATGGGTCAGCGCGAGCCTCAAGCGCTTGCCAGCGATCGGCCACGGCGGCGAGGTCGGACGGTTTGGTAAGGGTGATGCGAACCATTCAACCAGAACGAGCCCATGCCCCGGGAACATTCCCATGACCGGAAGCATTTGCATAGCGGCGCAACAGTCCGGCGCCGGCTCGGGCTGCCCGAGCCGGAACGGACGGCAGCGAAATCCGCGATTCCGACAATCTTCTCAACACCCGCCCGCGCAACGCGGTATTCTGTGCGCCCCCTTGCCGTGGAGCCGACATGTCCGGTCCCGATCGTCGATTCCGTCTTTGCTGCCGGTTGCTTTTCTGGCTGCTGCCGCTGTTCTGTTTGGCCGTCCCGGCGGGCGCCGCCACGCTGGAAGTCGGGTCGGACAAGCCGATGAAGCAGCCATCCGAGGCCGCCGCCGCCGCCAAGGATGGCGACCATATCCTGATCGCGCCGGGCGAATATTTCGACTGCGCGGTCTGGAAGGCCAACAAGCTGGTCATCGAGGGCACCGGCAAGCCCGAGGACACGGTGATCACCGACAAGACCTGCAACGGCAAGGGACTGTTCCTCACCGATGGCGAGGACATCACCATCCGCAACCTGACGCTGACGCGCGCCCGCGTGCCCGACGGCAACGGCGCCGGCCTGCGCATGGAAGCCAGGAATCTCACCGTGGAGCACGTGCGTTTCGTCAACAACCAGAACGGCATCCTCACCAACAACGACGTGAAGGGGTCGCTGATCGTCCGCGACAGCGAGTTCCTCCGCAACGGCGCCTGCGGCGGGGCCTGTGCGCACGGCCTCTATGCCAACAACCTCGACCTGCTGCATGTCGAGCGGTCGAAATTCTTCGAGACGCACCAGGCGCACCACATCAAGTCGCGCGCCCTCCGTACCGAGGTGATCGACAGCGACCTGCAGGACGGGCCGGACGGCACCTCGAGCTATCAGATCGAGGCGCCCAACGGCGGCTCGGTCGTGGTGCGCGGCTGCACCATCGAGAAGGGTCCCAAGAGCGAGAACCACACCGGTGCCATCGTCATCGGCATGGAAGGCGTGACCCAGCCGACCCGGGAAATCATCGTCGAGAACAACAGTTTTCGCGTCGATGGAAACTACCCGTCGTTCCTGGTGGTGAACCAGACCGCCACCGAAGCCATGCTGAAGGGCAACAAGCTGGCGGGATCGGCGCAGGCGTTGCGCGGCGACGGCGAGGTTCACTAAACAAATCCCCCCTCCTCTTGCGGGAGGGGGAGAAGAAGGCGTCCGGAACACATGAACGGTATTTGTCTCGTCGGCGCCGGCGTGATCTCCCAGAGCCACGCCGAGGCATTGCGTTCGCTCGGCCGGCGCATCGTCGCGGTTGTCGATCCCGACACCGCCGCCGCGCAGCGCCTCGCCCAGGTCACCGGCGCGGCGTCATACCCCTCGGTGCAAGCGGCACAGGCGGCCGGCGGCTTCGACCGCGCGCATGTGCTGGTGCCGCCGCCCGCCCACGCCGAAGCCGCGCTGCCGCTGCTCGAGGCCGGCATCCACGTGCTGGCGGAAAAACCGTTTGCTACCTCCTCGGCGGAGTGCGGGACGCTGCTGGAGGCCGCGTTTCGCTCCGGCGCGCGGCTCGGCGTCAACCAGAATTTTGTCTATCACCCGGCTTTCGTCCGGCTGCGCCGCGCCGTCGAGGCCGGCGCCCTGGGGAGGCCCCGCTTCGTCTCCTGCCTCTACAATGTGGCGCTGCGCCAGTTGCAGGCGCGCCAGTTCGGCCATTGGATGTTCCGTGCGCCGGGCAACATCCTGCTGGAACAGGCCGTGCATCCGCTGTCGCAGATCGTCGCCCTGGCCGGCCCGGTCCGGCAGGTGCGCGCGCTGGCCGACGCGGCGATGGAAATCGCCCCGGGGGTGCCGTTCTGTCCCGCGGTCACGTTGACCCTCGAGGGCGAGCGCCTGCCCGCGCAGTTGCGTTTCGCGGTCGGCCAGTCCTTCCCGTTCTGGCAGGTCACGGTGGTCTGCGACGACGGCGTGATCGTCGCCGACATCCTCGCCAACCGGGTGACAACGCACGACCATACCCGCTGGCTGGAACCGGTGGACGCGCTGGTCTCCGGGCTGGCCCTCGCCGCCGGCCTGGCCGGCGACAGCGTGGCGAATGCCGCCCGCTACGCCGCCGCCACGCTGCATCTGACCGGCCGCGGCGATCCGTTCTTCCGCAGCATGCGCGCCTCCATCGCCGCCTTTCACGACGCGGTGGACCATGGCCGCGCGCCGGCGCTCGACGGGGCCTTCGGTGCCGGGCTGGTTGGGCTGTGCGAAACCATCCGCGACCAGGTTCTGCCCGTGGCATCGCCGGCGCCCGCCGCGATCGCGCCCACCGAAGCGGGAAATATCGACGTGGCCGTGCTGGGCGGCACCGGGTTCATCGGCACGCATGTCGTGCGGCAGTTGCTGGCGGCCGGCCTGCGGGTGTCGGTGATGGCGCGCGGCGTGCACAACCTGCCCGCCGTGTTCGCCGATCCCCGCGTCGTGCTGCATCGCGGCGACATCCGCGACGAGGCCGCGGTTGCCGGCGCCATCGCCGGGGCCCCGGTGGTGGTCAACCTCGCCCATGGCGGCGGCGGCGGCAGTTTCGAGGCGGTGCGCGACGCCATGCTGGGCGGCGCCGAAACGGTGGCGCGCGCCTGCCGCGCGGCGGGCGTGCGGCGGCTCGTGCATGTCGGCTCGATCGCCTCGCTCTATCTCGGCCCGCAGGATGTGCCGGTCACCGGGGCGACGCCGCCCGACCCAGAATCGGAAACGCGCGCCGACTATGCGCGCGCCAAGGCGCTGTGCGACCGCCGGCTGTTGGCGCTGCATGCCGCCGAGGGCCT
>PLTJ01000015.1:5267-5441 GCA_003164455.1 Acetobacteraceae bacterium | reverse complement strand
GGCAGCAATGCCGGGGCCTCATTGAAGGATTGGGCGCGTCTGGTGGTTGGTTTGCCGCCGTGACGACTTCCCCGGCAGCAATGCCGGGGCCTCATTGAAGGAAGTCGCAGCAGCGCACTCTCGCCGCGGCCAGACGAGGACTTCCCCGGCAGCAATGCCGGGGCCTCATTGAAG
>PLTJ01000015.1:0-5185 GCA_003164455.1 Acetobacteraceae bacterium | reverse complement strand
ATGCCGGGGCCTCATTGAAGCTCGTAAACCAGGCGCCTGCCATCGAGCCACCGCGCCGACTTCCCCGGCAGCAATGCCGGGGCTGTCTTGTAGTGCCCACCGGCCCAGCAACCGCACCGTAGCCTCATGGTAGCTTGTGCCGTCAGTGATCTCGCCGAGCAGCGCGGCTTCATCCGCCTGCCCGGTCACCCGATCGCCGTTCGCCTTCGTCGTGGTGCTGGTGTGGGTCTTGCCCTTCCAGATTTCGTCAAGTTCGTCGTGCTCGTCAATCGGCGTGCCTTCGATAAGATGGACTTCGTGCGCGGGGTTGTGGTTGACAGAACCGAAATAATAGGACTGCGAAAGCGTCCACGACTCGCCACTGAACACGCCGCCGAACAGGCCGTTGAGCCGGCCCATCAGCTTCTCGCGTTGATCGGGCGGCATTTCGCTGGATGTCGGGCACAGAACCCGCCAGCGCGGCGCGGCCTCTGTGTGCGACGGGCTGGTGTAGATCACGGCGAAAATGCCGGCCTTCTCCAGCTTCTCCACCGCCTCGGCGACGGGCATTTTCTCTCCGTCGTAGTCGCCTTCGATGCCGGTAATCGCCAGCACGTTCGCGTCGTGCCGAAGGCTGTTCTTATCAGTGCGCACGTCGCCGAACCGCGCCAGCTTCAACCAGGGCAGCGCCTCTTTCTTGCTGGCCGTGGTGCCGCGGATGCTCTCGGCGAGGGTGCGAAGGGTGCAGGATTCTTCGTGCTTCGTCGCAGCGGCGTAGTCCTTGAATGTGGTCAGCGCGAAGGACGGGTCGAGCCACGACACGGCAGTTGCGGCGGCGTCCGCCGGATGCAGGGCAGCACTCATTGCATCGTGCTCCGTGGCGGCGCGATTGGGTGTGCGCCTTCCGGCGGGCGCAGGCCGATGAACGGAACATGTCGCGCCAGCAGCGCTTCGCCCCACTCCCGCAGGTGCGCCGTATCGGTTTCGATCAGCAAGAATCGCCGACAGGCCAGCGCCCGCCGGAAGGCGCACACCCAATCGCCATCTGGTAAGT
The DNA here is from genome assembly GCA_003164455.1 of Acetobacteraceae bacterium. Lineage (GTDB taxonomy): Bacteria > Pseudomonadota > Alphaproteobacteria > Acetobacterales > Acetobacteraceae > Rhodovastum. The sequence continues at coordinate 4,152 of PLTJ01000015.1, read as the reverse complement.
CGGCACATCCGCGCCGGTCGCATGGATCATCGCGCCCCTTGCCCAGCGGAACAGGCGGCGCGTCGCGGGCCATTCAGCCGGTCCGCTCGATTGGTAGTCGTCATCGCCCACGATCGCGATCAACGGGCGCGCGGATCGTTCAAGAAGCCGGGGCGGCACCGCGCCGGTTCAACGACGCCGATCGCAACGCGCCGCACTGCGCGCAGCAACTCGACGCGCCCGACAAGCCCGAGGGCCGCGTACGTGGCAATCAGCCGGTCAATCTGGTCCGGCTTGCCAATCTGGCAGCATGGGTTGCGCGCACTCACGGCGTGCACCGTGCCGCGCGATCGCGACGGTAGCGGGGCATGCTGGGCGTGAAGAACGCGGGCAGAATCAATAGATTGTGGCCGTTCGCCGACAATCTTCCGATCCATCCCCGCGCCCTCGTGCCCGTCAGCACGGGGGCGCATCGGTCATGCGGCCTTCGCCGCACCCAGCAGCACGGGTGGCTGGCTGCGGAGGTATGCAAGCCCGTGCTCCACGTCGATCAGCGTGCGCCGTCCGCCAGGCTGCTTGATTGCCACCAGATCACCGCGACCGAGCGCCGCATAGGTGCTCGTGCGCGTCATTCCCGACAGCACAAGCCAAGTCGGGATCGTTGCGTATTTCGGTTCGATGGTCATTGTGCATCCCACTCCGCGTATTGAACGTGACGGGATGGTGGGCGCTACGCATGCACCCGGTAATCGGCGGGCAGTGGGCGCCCGCTGCCCGATCAATGCCCGATCAATGCCCGATCAATGCCCGGTCACTTTGGCGGGGACTGCGCTTCATGTCGGGAGGAAGGGCATTCCACGCGGCGCGGGCCACCCGATAGGTGCAGTGGGCTTCCTTCCGGCAATCCCGTAGCGCGTCGTCGCGCTTGCAGGGAACCTTGCGCTGGGCGAAGTAATTCCTGGCGTAGTTGGCCATCCAGGCAGCAGCAGTCAATATGGCCGCGGCAGGCTTCTCCGGTTCCGCGGGCGCTTCCAGTTGCTGTAGGAGCGCGTCGCGTTCCTGCCCGATCTCGTCCAGACGCTCCTCCTGCGTCTTAAGGTCGAGCGCCGTAAGAGTCCGGACGTCTTCCCAGTTTCTTTTCTTCTTTTCGGCTTCTTCCAGGCGACCCACTATCTCCCACTTGGCCTCGTTTTCTGTCTTATTAGCCGGATCGCGTTGACGATCCGACTGCGCCGCGGCTTCGCGTCGTCGATCGGGCGACAAGCTATCCCAAACCGGGGCAAGTACAAGCCGCCGCTTGATAAGGTCCCTTACCCCCTCGGGCAGTTCTCCAAGCGCCCTATCAAACCACGGCTCTAGTTCACTGGTCAGAGATATGAAGTTGCCCGCGCATTCGCCTTCGTCGCTCATCGCACCCCCGCAGATGCCCGCATGGGAAAGTCGGCAGCGAAACCCGGTGCGGTGCCGGGCTTGTCGGGCCGTCGCCCTATCGCTGCCGATAGCATCATAGGTCAGATCGTTGCGCTAGTCAGCCGGCCGCTTTTGGTTGTAGCGTCATCACGTTTGCCGCAGGCGGCACAATGCCCATACCGCCCGCGTACTGCCGGATGGTATCGGCCACGTAGCCAGGGGACAGGTGCGCGTAGTGGCGGGCGCACATAGCTTCGGTGTTCCCCAGCGCAGCAGCAATGACGGCCATCGGGACGTTCCGCGTCGCCAGCCGCGACGCGAAGGTGTGGCGCAAAATATGGAAACTGACGACAGGCGCGATTTTGGCAGCGGTGCAGGCATCCCGAAGCGGTCGGGACTGGTGCGACTTGCCCCACGCGCCGTTGTCCTCTCGGCTCAGCACCAACGCCGTGCGTGCCTTGCCCACCGTCTCGGCCGCGAAGAAACGCGCCGCGTCATCGGTCAGGGGAACCGCACGCGGCTTGCCGGCCTTCGCCTCACGGATGTGCAGCACGGCCGCGCCTGCGTCCAAGTCGCCGGCCCGCAGCGCAACCAACTCGCCATAGCGGCTGCCGGTCAGCAGCGCCGCCGTAACCAGCTTGCGGAAATCGCCGGGGCAGGCATTCACCAGCCGCACCGCCTCGGGATCGGTCAGGTATCGCACCCGCGCCGCGTCAACCTTCGGAAACGGTGCAACCCGCCGCCATGCGTCATCGGACGGCACTCGTCCTTCCCTGTAGGTGAGGGACAGGGCGGCTTTCAGGACCGTCAGCACCCGGTTGGCACTCGCGCGCCGTGCCCGCTTGGCGTCCACAGTCTCGGCCTGCCGGACGTTCGCTTTCTTGGCCTTCACCTTCGTCCGCAACCGGGCCGGGGCTGCCGCAAGTTTCTGATGCCAGGATCGCAGCACCGCGAAGGTCAGGTCGGACACCAGCTGGTCGCCCAGCGCCGGCAGAATATGGGCGTTGACCGTCCGCTTGAGGTCAGGCAGCGCCTTCCCGCCGCGGATCACGTAATCCTCAAGGTAGTCAGCCATCGCGTGCTTGACGGTCAACGGTTCCACCACGCGCCCGGCATCGCGTTCGATCTGGCGGAACCACTCGCGCGCCTTGTCCTGCGCTTGCCCGAAGGTCAAGGTCCGGGTGCCGTCCGCGTCCAGCATGTCATCAGCCGCGCCCATCGCCTCGTAACGGCGCCCCTCGGCCGGGTCATAGTGCCGGGCGATCCATGTGCCCGCCTTCCCGCCAGCCAGGCGCCGATAGCCGATCGCGCGGCCTTCCTGAATGTTCCGCCAGTAGGGTTCCGCCCTCGGCGCCAGCTTCAGGCGCACCGTCCGGTTGTCGAGCCGTTCATCTCGGGCCTTGCGGGGCATCGGACTCTCCCATCTGCCGTGCGGCAATCATACGGCATATCTGGTGCCGTATGCAATGGGATTGACCAGGACGACGATTGGCGGAGTTCTGCGGTTTCTGACACTCTGCGGGACGCTTCCGGATCATTGTTGCCACTCTCTCACGGCGGTAACGGGGGTTCGNNCCCCACGGGACGCCAACGATTTCAAATACTTAGGCCGGCCACACCCAACCGTCTGACACTTTCGTCTGACACAAGGGCCGCCCCGGCGGCCGATAACCGCAGTTTTGGCCGGATCGGGCGCGTGCCCTCGGTTGTGCGCCCTCCCCGCGGTCCACCCTTCCCCGTGGGGTCGCGCGACGCGACGGGAGAGGGGCGCCGCGGCACGGTCAACCCCGGCCGAACCGACGCGATGGCAGGGCGCACCACGGCCGGGGCGCCGGTAGTCCCCCGTTTCGGGAATCCCTGTCTTGCGCGTGGCGCAGAACGATACGGAACCGGACACAACACCACGGGACACGCGGCGACTCCTGCCGCCAGATCACGGGTTCGTGTTGGCTCGCGTCCCGGTTGCCGGGGATCACGGAACAACACCATTTCGTAATGACAGGCTCGGCCGAAAGACTCATTGCGGCGGTGTCAACCCCAACGAAGGTGTTCAAGATGCAAACCGCACCCCGATCCGCCGCCGTCCCGTCCATGGCCTCGGTGTTCGATCTACAGGACGTGTTCCCGGACGGGTTCGCCCGGTCCCTTACCTATGACGTTGGCCTGGTGTTCGGACGGCTGGCCGGCGCGGGGGACCAGGCGTCCCTTCAAGGCTTCCTCACGGATGCCGTGGTCCTGAGCCGTAGACACTCGAGCGTCGCCACCGCGGCCGAGTTGATGGGCGTGTCTGAGGACGGCCTTCGCGGCTTCCTGGACGGCGCGGCCGGTCATCCCGTGTTCCAGGTCGAGCCCGACCCGCAACCCTGATCGGCCGACTGACTGACCCCAACACGGGCCGCACGTCGCAAGGCGTGCGGCCCTTTCCTCGTGCGCCGGCCGGCGGCCGCGTTCCCGTCGCGCCGTTCGCGAGTCAACGGCGAGACGACGGGGACGGCGGACAGGCCGGGACGTAGGACGGGACGGGGACGGGGATACACAGGGACAAGGGACGCGACGGGACGGGACAGGGGACGCGACGGGACAGGGGACGTGCCATAGTCGGGACGCTTCCTTGCCCGTCGCGTGTTGAAGTTCTGTCGTTGCATGTGCCGTCTTGCAGCGGCGCGTGTCTCTGTCGTGTGTTGTCACCTGTCGCCGCGAGACTGCCGCCCGTCCCGTGTTCACCCTCCTTTGTTGCGAAATGTTTTTTTGTTGTCGTTGTCC
>PLTJ01000035.1 GCA_003164455.1 Acetobacteraceae bacterium | reverse complement strand
GGCCGAACGGTTCCGGCAAATCGACTCTGTCCTACGTCCTGTCGGGCCGCGAGGGCTACGAGGTGACCGGGGGCACCGCCACGTTCGACGGCCAGGATCTGTTGTCGCTGGAACCCGAGCAGCGCGCCGCCGCGGGGCTTTTCCTGGCCTTTCAGTATCCGGTTGAGTTGCCCGGCGTCGGCAACGCCAACTTCCTGCGTACCGCGCTGAACGCGCTGCGCCGTGCGCACGGTGAGGCGGAACTCGATGCGGTTCAGTTCCTGAAACTCGCCCGCGCCGAGGTCAAGCGGTTGTCGATGGCCGATGACATGCTGAAGCGCAACGTCAATGTCGGCTTCTCGGGTGGCGAGAAGAAGCGCAACGAGGTGCTGCAGATGGCCATCCTTCGGCCGAAGCTCGCCATCCTCGACGAGACCGACAGCGGGCTCGACATCGACGCGCTGAAGATCGTGGCCGACGGAGTGAATGCCCTGCGCGCGCCCGGCTTCTCCGCCCTCGTCATCACGCACTACCAGCGCCTTCTCGACTACATCGTGCCGGACCGCGTGCATGTTCTGGTGCATGGCCGCATCGTCCGCTCCGGTGGGCCGGAACTGGCGCAGGAACTGGAGGCGACCGGCTACGCCGCGGTCACCGCGGAGGCCGCATGAACGCGCCGGCAAAACCGCTGGACGCGGTGACGGAGGCGTTCCTCGCCCGTTACGAGGCGCGCCCTGGCCACGACTCCGTGCGCGCGGATGCGGCCGTGCTTTTTCGTGCCGGCGGGCTGCCGAGCCCGCGTGAAGAAGCCTGGCACTACACCACGCTGCGCCCGCTCGCCGACGCCGTCTTCGACGCGCCGCGGGCCGATGCCGCGATGTTGCTTTCGCAGTTGCCAAACATCGAGGCCCCGCGCCTGGTTTTTGTTCATGGCGGGTTTCGCGCCGATCTTTCGGTTCTACCGTCCGGCATTTCCGTGCGCACCGGTGAGCCGGCCTGGGGCAAGCTCGCGCGGCCGGCAACAGAGAAACTTGTCGCGCTGAACACGATGTTGGCGCAGGACGGTGCGGCGATCGACGTCGCCGACGGCATTGATGGCGGAACGCTGGTGCTGGCCAGCCTCGCCACCGGCGGCGCCTTCCATCCGCGCCACGCCATCCGGCTCGGCCGTGGCGCGCGGCTCACGCTGATCGAGGCGAATTACGGCCGCGGCGCCTACCTCCACAACCCGGTGTTTTCCGTCGATGTCGCCGACGATGCGACATTCACGCATCTGCGCATTCAGAACGAAGCGGCCGATGCGTTCCATCTGTCGACCCTCTATGCCGAGGTGGGTGTGCGCGGCACCTATGACAGCTTTCTCCTCGCGCTCGGCGGCCGGCTTGCCCGCATGGAAGTGCACACCAGGCTGGCTGGCGAAAAGGCCACGGCCCACCTGAATGCGGCGCAACTGCTCGGCGGCAGCCAGCATGCGGACTTCACGACCGTCGTGACGCATGACGCGCCGGCGACGGTCAGCCGGCAGACCGTGAAGAATGTGCTGACCGGGCGCGCCCGCGGCGTGTTCCAGGGCAAGATAGCGGTTTCCCGGGTGGCCCAGAAAACCGACGGCTACCAGATGAACCAGGCGCTGCTGCTCAGTCCCGAGGCCGAGATCGACAGCAAGCCGGAGCTTGAGATCTATGCCGACGACGTCAAATGCAGCCATGGCTCGACCGTGGGTGAACTCGACCCCGACCAGCTTTTCTACCTGCGCAGCCGCGGTGTGCCCGAGGCCGAGGCCCGCAGCCTGCTGGTGCGCGCCTTCCTTAACGAGGCGCTCGACCCGATCGCGCACGAACCCGCGCGCCGGGCGATGGAGGGCATGATCGCCACTTGGTGGGAAGGACGGACGGTATGAACCATTTCGCCCCCGTTGCGCTGGATGTCGCCCGCATCCGTCAGGATTTTCCTATTCTGACGCAGACCGTGCGCGGCAAGCCGCTGGTGTTCCTCGACAGCGCCGCCAGCGCGCAGAAGCCGCGCGCCGTCATTGATGCCATGGTCACCGCCATGGAGACGCAATACGCCAATGTCCATCGCGGCCTGCACTGGATGAGCGAGCGCACCACCGAGGCCTACGAGGCCACGCGCGACGATGTCGCTCGTCTGCTGAACGCCGCTGACCGCGCGGAAATCGTGTTCGTGCGCAATAGTACGGAAGCGATCAATCTGGTCGCCTACAGTTACGGGCGCGGCGTGTTGAAGCCCGGCCAGGCCGTGCTGATCTCCGCCATGGAGCACCACTCCAACATCGTGCCCTGGCAGATGCTGCGCGACGAGCGTGGCATCGAGCTGCGCGTCGCCCCGATCACCGACGCCGGCGAGCTCGACATGGCCGCATTCGAGTTGCTGCTGGCCGATGGCAAAGTCGGGCTGGTGGCGATCACCCACATGTCCAACGTGCTCGGCACCTACACCCCCGCCGCGCGCATTGTGCAGATCGCGCATGCGCATGGGGCGAAGGTACTGCTCGACGGCAGCCAGGCCGTCGTGCACCGGCGCGTGGACGTGCAGGCCCTGGGTTGCGATTTCTATGCCTTCACCGGCCACAAGCTGTACGGCCCCACCGGCATCGGCGTGCTGTGGGCGCGCCGGGAACTGCTCGAGGCGATGCCGCCGTTCATGGGCGGCGGCGACATGATTTCCTCGGTCAGCTACGAGCGCAGCACCTGGGCGGCGGTACCGCACAAGTTCGAGGCCGGCACGCCGGCAATCCTGGAAGGTATCGGCCTGGGTGCGGCCATCCACTACGTTGAAGCCATCGGCTACGACGCCATCGCGGCGCACGAGCAGGCGCTTACCGAGCACGCGATTTTGCGGCTTTCCGCCATCGACGGGCTCACCATCCTGGGCCATGCCCAGGACCGTGGCGGCGTGGTGAGTTTCACGCTCGCGAACGCGCACGCCCACGATGTCGCCACCCTGCTCGACCGCAGCGGCATCGCCGTGCGGGCCGGCCACCATTGCGCCGAGCCGCTGATGCACCGATTCGGCATCGAGAGCACGGCGCGCGCCAGCTTCGCGATCTACACGACGCCGGCGGAAATCGATTTCCTGGCCGATGCGCTGGTGCGGGTGCGGGAGTTCTTCGCATGAGTTTCGATGTTTGCGACCTCTACCAGGAGGTTATTCTCGAGCATGGGCGTTATCCCCGCCATGCCGGCAGGCCGCCGCGCCATGATGCGACCGCGCGTGGCGACAATCCGATGTGCGGCGATCGGGTCGAGATTTTTCTGTCGTACGCGCCGGACGGCCGGATTGCGGATGCGCGTTTCGATGCGCGGGGCTGCGCCATCAGCATCGCGTCCGCCGACCTGATGGTCGACGCGGTGGCTGGACTGGCGCCCGACGATGCACGACGGATCTTTTCTCGTTTTGAGGACATGGCGCGTACCGGCGCGTGCCCCGATGGGGATGCGATGATGGAACCGCTGCGGCCGCTGGCCGGTGTGCACGCGTACCCGAGCCGCGTGAAATGCGCGACCTTGCCCTGGCATACGCTGATGGCGGCGCTCGAAGGGGGAGGGCAGGCAACCAGTGAATGACATCGACGCAAATGCGCCAGTGCCCGCGACGGTGGGAACCTGGACGCCTGGCGGCGAGACGCCGCCCAAGCTTACCGAGGATGCGGTGATCGCCGCCTGTCAGACCGTGTACGATCCCGAGATCCCGGTGAACGTCTACGAACTTGGCCTGATCTACGCGATCGAGATCGCTGGGGACGGGCTGGTGAAGGTGGAGATGACGCTCACCGCGCCGGGTTGTCCGAGCGCGCAGGAACTGCCGATGCAGATCCGCGAGGCGATCATGGCGGTCGACGGCGTTACCGAGTGCGATGTCGATGTGGTCTGGAATCCGCCCTGGGACCCCAGTCGCATGACCGACGATGCCCGCCTCGCGTTGAACATGTTCTAGAGCGAGCCTGGATGAATAAGATGTCCATAAGCACCGCCGCACGTCGTCCCCTGCCGCCGTTGCTATCGGTCACCGAGGCCGCCGCCGACCGCCTGCGCGCCCTTTACGCCACGGGCCGCGAGGGCCTGTTGTTGCGCGTTTCGGTTTCCACCAAGGGCTGTTCAGGCATGTCCTATGTCATGGACTTCGTGCCCGCGGCCGGCCCGGGCGACGAGGTGGTGACGGACAAGGGTGTCAGTGTGGTGATCGACCGCAAGGCCAGTCTGTTTTTGATCGGCACGGTCATGGACTATGAGGTGAAGCCGCTCTCCGCTGGATTTTCGTTTGTAAATCCCAACGAAAAAGGCCGTTGCGGCTGCGGCGAGAGTTTCCACGTTTAAGGCGTGGGTTCCAAGGGCCTCGGGCCCTTGGCGGGTCCAGGGCGGAGCCCGGGTCTTTCTTCCGCTATGAACACGACGACGCTCTCCAACCGTGCCGACCAAAGAAACTGGTCGATTGGGAGTGCCGTCGCCACCGAGTACCCAGCGTTGTGCAGCACGGCGGCGTCGCGTGCCAGGGCCGCTGGATTGCAGCTGACATAGACAACCCGCTGTGGCCGCGCCGCAGCGACCTGGGCGATCTGTCCCGCCGCGCCGCCGTAGGGCGGGTCCAGCACCACCGCCGCGGCAGTCGAAAGTTCCGCGGCCATCACCGGCCGCCGCGCCAGGTCGCGCTGCTCGACGGCAATCCGTCCGGCGAGGCCCTGGGCGTTGGTGGCGGCCCGCAACGCTGCCACCAAATCCGCGTCGCCCTCATAGGCCGCCACCCGCAGGCGCGACGCGAGGGCAAAGCTCAGCGTGCCGCAACCGGCGTAAAGCTCCACCACCCGTGCTCGTGCCGGCAGCTTGTCGGGCAGTCCCGCCAGCACCGCCGCCACGATCGCCGCTTCGCCCACCTCGCTGGCTTGCAGGAAGGCGCCCGGCGGCGGGCGCACCGCCACGCCGGACAGCATCGCCACCGGTGGGCGCAGCAGACACAGCGTCTCTGTCGGTCCCTCGCCGCGCGCCCAACTGATCCGGCACACCCCGTGCGCCTGGGCGAACGCCGTCAGCCGCGAGCGGTCGGTCGTGTTCGGTTCGGCATCGCTGCGCAGCAGCAGGTCAGATCCGTTTTCCAGCAGGTTCGCCACGACCGAGCCGGAGCGCCGCAGCAGCGCCAATCCGCGCAGCGCGGCGCGCAGCGGCGCCACCAGGGCGAACAGGTCGGGATGCAGCACCGGGCAGGCCGTCAGGTCTATCACTTCGGCCGTGCGCCCCGCATGCAGGCCGACGACCACTGAAGCCCCCTGGCGGCGAATGGACATATCCATACGCCGTCGCGCGCCGGGCGGCGTGATCACCAGCGGCGCAAGCACGGGCGCGAATCCGGCCCGCCGCAATGCCGCCTCCAGCAGCCCCGTCTTCCAGGCCCGATACGGCGCGTCCTGCCAGTGTTGCAGCGTGCAGCCGCCGCATGAATGAAAATGCGGGCACGGCGGGGCGGCCCGCTCGGGACTCGCCGCGATCACCGCCGCGACGGTTGCCGCCCTTCCCTCGCCGCGTTTTGCACCGGGTTGGGCCAGCACGATCTCGCCGGGCAGCGTGCCGGCCAGATAAAGCGGGGTGCCATCGGGCAACTCGGCGATGCCGTCGCCATCGGCACCGATCCGCGCGACACGGGCCTCCACTGATGGCGTGCTCACCCGCCGAACGCTGACATGCCGGTCTGCGCCCGCCCGAGGATCAGTGCATGGACGTCGTACGTGGCGTGGGCGGCGTCGCGGATGGCGCGCTCGCCCTCGCTCAGCAGTCCGTCAAGCAGCAGCGGGTCGTCCCAGGCGAAGGGGCCGAGTTTTCCCTTGTTCGCCGGAGCGTCGTTCATATCAGGCGTCGGTGTCCTCAGCCGCCGCCTCCGCAAGGCGCCGTGGCCGCGTCGTGATCAGCATGAAGGCGGGGGTGTCCGGGCCGAAGCCCAGCACCGAGGGACCATGGTCGTCGTCGTGCCGGCCGCGCCCGCCGCGCTCCGGACGCAACTCGCGCTCGGGACGGAATTCGTGTTCCGGGCGGGGCGACGGGGCGTCGTCGGGCCGCACCGGCTCCAACTGCGCCGCGCGCTCCGGCATTTCCGCCCGTGCTGGCTTCGCCGGGGCTTGCTGGCGTGGTTTCGCCGTTGTTTGCGCGCGGGCCGGCTTCGGTGGCGCTTCCGCGCGGGCCGTCTTTTCCGGCGTTTCGGCATCCGCGGGGGCCTCGGTCTTGGCCGCGGCACGCCGGCGCACGGGCTTGCGCTTCTCCTCGTCCACCGGCGTCGCGCGGCTCCTGGGGGCGGCGGTTCGGCCGCCACGACCACGCCGCTGGCGGCCGTCGCTGCCGGACCACTCCACCGTGTCCAGCCCCTCGATGTCGACGCGCGGAATCGGGTGGCCGGTCAGCTTCTCGATCGCTTCGACGGCAAACTGGTCGTCGGGAGACGCCAGCGTGAAGGCACGCCCCTCCAGCCCGGCCCGGCCGGTTCGCCCGATCCGGTGGACGTAGTCCTCGGCGTGCATCGGCACGTCGAAGTTGAACACGTGCGACAGACCGCCGATGTCGATGCCGCGTGCCGCCACGTCACTGCAGCAGAGCAGCCTGATGCCGCCGGTCTTGAACGTTTCCATGGTCGAGAACCGCACGGACTGGGCCATGTCGCCATGCATCGCGCCGACCGAGAACTTATGGCGTGTCAGCGACTTGTACAGAATGTCCACGTCGCGCTTGCGGTTGCAGAAGATCAGCGCGTTCTGCACGTCCTCGCTGCGGATCAGCCGGCGCAGCGCCTCGCGCTTGTCGTGCTCGGCCACGATCACCATCGTCTCGCTGATGCCGGCCGCCACCGAGGCCGGCTTGGAGACGCTGATCGCCTTCGGGTTGTCCAGGTAGGCATCGGACAGCCGGCGGATTTCGGGGGCCATGGTGGCGCAGAAGAACAGGGTCTGGCGGGTCTTCGGCAGCATCGCGACGATACGCTCGACGTCGGGGATGAACCCCATGTCGAGCATGCGGTCGGCCTCGTCGATCACCAGCAGGTGGGTGTCGGTCAGCAGCAGCCCGCCGCGCTCGAACATGTCGATCAGCCGCCCCGGCGTGGCGATCAGCACGTCGACGCCGCGCATCAGCAGGTCCTTCTGGTCGGACATGCTCTCGCCGCCGATGATCAGCGCGTGGGTGAGCTTCAGGTATTTGCCGTACTGGACGAAGTTCTCGGCCACCTGCAACGCCAGTTCCCGCGTCGGCTCCAGGATCAGGCTGCGCGGCATGCGTGCCCGCGCCCGGCTGCCGGAGAGGATGTCCAGCATGGGCAGGGTGAACCCCGCCGTCTTGCCGGTGCCGGTCTGCGCGCAACCCAGCAGGTCGCGGCCCATCAGCACCCAGGGGATGGCCTGGCGCTGGATCGGCGTCGGCGTGCGATAGCCCATCTCCTCGATCGCGCGCAGGATTTCCGCGGACAGGCCGAGATCGGCGAAGCTGCCTTCCGGCTCCGCTTCCGGCTCGGCCACAGCGGGGCCGGCCGCCTCGGGCATGATCGCCTCGGGCATCGGCATCGGATCGGGATCGTGCGGCACACCCTGTGTGGGCGTTTCCGCCGCGGCGGGCATGGTCTCGGGGAGCGAAACGGTGTCGGTCAAGCTGGTATGTGCCTTCAGGGCGGCGCCAATATCGGCGCACGGCAGTACACGCACCATTGGCGCGCGGTGCGCCCGCATATCAGGAAACCCCGCGCGAAAGTCAAGTTTGGGCAGAAAAACCGAGGTTGGCCAGCCCTTTTCGCGCCCCTACAACCGCCCCATGGACGAGACACTGCTGCTCATGCCCGGACTGCTCTGCGACGGACGCCTCTGGCGCGACCAGATCGCGGCCCTGTCCGGACGCGTGCAACCCGTGGTGGCTGACCTCGCCAGCGACGACAGCCTCGACGCCATGGCGTGTCGCGCGCTTGATGCGGTGCAGGGCCGGTTCGCCCTGTGCGGCCTGTCCATGGGTGGCTACGCGGCGCTGGCGGTGCTGCGGCTCGCCCCGCATCGGGTCACCCGGCTGTGCCTGATGGACACCTCCGCCCGTCCCGACTCGCCGGTGCAGTCGCGCCGGCGCCGCGGCCTGATGGCGCTGACCGCGCGCAGCCGTTTCCGCGGCGTCACGCCGCGTCTGCTGCCGCAGTTGCTGCATCCCGACCGCCTGTCCGACGCGGTGCTCTGTGCCGAGATCATGGCCATGGCCGACCGGGTCGGGCAGGCCGCTTTTCTGCGCCAGCAGCATGCCATCCTGCACCGCCCCGACAGCCGCCCCGACCTGGCGCGTATCGGCGTGCCCGCCCTGGTCGCGGTCGGCAGCGGCGACGCCCTGACCCCGCCGGAGCTGGCCGAGGAGATGGCGGAGCGCATCCCCGGCGCGGTGCTGCGCATTATCCCCGACGCCGGCCACCTGCCGCCCCTGGAAACGCCGCCGGCCGTAAACGAATTACTGAGGGGATGGCTTGATGATGCCTTGTGATGCGATAAGGGCGGTGGAGAACCGCTTGAGGAGTGCCCTCATGACCACAACCCGAGCTGCCCGATTCCGTCTCGCCCTGCTGGCTGTCGCCGCCGCGATGACGCTGCCCGTCGCCGCCCAGGCATACTGGCGCGGCGGCGTGTTCTTCGGCTTGCCGCCGGTCTTCGTGGCGCCCCCGCCCGCCTACTACTATCCCCCGCCGGCCTACTACTATCCGCCGGCGTACGTGGCGCCCGCGCCGGTCTATGCCGCGCCGCCCGCCACCAGCAGCGGTCCGCCGGCGCCGGGCCAGGCCTGCTATGCGGGGCCGTGGGTCTGTCCGCTGAACCATGCCATCCCCAGCGGTGATTCCTGCTCCTGTGTCGCCAACGGCGGCCGCGTCTGGGGGCAGGCCCGCTAACGGTGGCCGTGCCGGCCCTGCCCGAGGGTCCGGCGCCGATCGAGGACTACGCCCTGATCGGTGATTGCACCACCGCCGCCCTGGTTTCCCGTGCTGGGGCGGTGGACTGGCTGTGCTGGCCCCGCTTCGACAGCGCCGCCTGCTTCGCCGCCCTGCTCGGCACACCGGAGCACGGCAGTTGGCGCATTGCCGCCGCCCATCCGCGTCCCCGTATCCACCGCACCTATCGCGACGGCACCGCGGTGCTGGAGACCATGTTCGCCACCCCGGAGGGCGAAGTCGCGCTGATCGACTTCATGCCGGTGGGGCAGGCGGGATCGCACCTCGTTCGCCTGGTGCAGGGCCGCGCCGGCCGCGTTGACATGGTCATGCGCCTGGCGCTGCGTTTCGACTACGGCGCCGCCGTGCCCTGGGTCATCGGGCTGGCCGGCGAACCCGGCATCGTCGCCGTTGCCGGCCCCGACATGACCGTGTTGCGTACTCCGGTCGCGCTGCGTGGCGAGGGTTTGACCACGGTGGCCGAGTTCGCCGTCGCCGCCGGCGAGACCGTGCCCTTCGTGCTGACCCACGGGGCCAGCCACCTGCCCCCGCCGCCCGCCATCGACGCGCTGGCGGCCTTGCCACGAACCGAAGGGTTCTGGCGGGACTGGAGCGCCCGCGGCAGCTATCGCGGTCCGGACCGCCCGGCGGTGCAGCGCTCCCTGATCACGCTGAAGGCGCTCACCTATGCCCCCACCGGCGGCATCGTCGCCGCCCCCACCACCTCGCTGCCCGAGGCACTCGGCGGCGGGCGCAACTGGGACTACCGCTACTGCNNGGCGGCTATTTCGAGGAGGCGCAGGCTTGGCGCGACTGGCTGCATCGCAGCATCGCCGGCTCCCCCGAGCAGATCCAGATCATGTACGGCCTCGCCGGCGAACGCCACCTGGTCGAGTGGGAGGCCGATTGGCTGCCCGGCTACCAGGGCGCCCGCCCCGTGCGCATCGGCAATGCCGCCCACGACCAGCTTCAGCTCGACGTCTATGGGGAGGTCGCCGACGCGCTGCATCAGGCCCGCGCGGGCGGGCTGGCCGCCGTCTCGGAGAGTTGGCAGTTGCAGCGCAAGCTCACCAGCCATCTCGCCGACATCTGGGACCAGCCCGACGAGGGCATCTGGGAGACCCGGGGCGGCCGCCGTCACTTCACCCATTCCAAGGTGATGGCCTGGGTTGCCATCGACCGCGCCGTGCGCAGCGCTGAACGGTTCGGCCTCGACGGCCCGCTCGACCGCTGGCGGGCGCTGCGGGCCACCATGCACGCCAGCATCTGCGAGCGTGGTTTCGACCGCGGCCGCAACAGCTTCACCCAAAGCTACGGCTCGCGCGAACTGGATGCCTCGCTGCTGCTGATTCCGCTGGTCGGCTTCCTGCCGCCGACGGACCCGCGTGTGCGCGGCACGCTCGCCGCCATCGAGCGCGACCTGCTGGTGGACGGCTTCGTGCGCCGCTACGATACCGCCGACGGCAAGGACGGGCTGGCGCCGGGCGAGGGCGCGTTCCTGGCGTGCAGCTTCTGGCTGGCCGATAATTATGTCCTGCAGGGCCGGCTGTCCGAAGCGCGGGCGCTGTTCGACCGTCTGCTGGCGCTGCGCAACGATGTCGGCCTGCTGGCCGAGGAATACGATCCGCAGGCCCGCCGCCAGGTCGGCAATTTTCCGCAGGCATTCAGCCACATCGCCCTGGTCAACACGGCGCTGAAACTGGCCGGGACGTGAAAGCGCACGCCGCATCTGGCCTTCCTTCCTGCCCTGCCGCACACTCCGCCCCCCCAACCGTCCAGGTGCGTGTGTCGTGATCGTCTGTTTCGGTTCCATCAATCTCGACCTGATCTTCTCCCTGCCGTATCTGCCGGTAGCCGGCCAGACCGTCGCCGGTCCGGGCCTGCACATCGAGCCGGGAGGCAAGGGCGCCAACCAGGCCGTCGCCGCCGCGCGCGACGGGGCGCGGGTGGTGTTCGCCGGCGCGGTCGGCCGCGACGCGCTGGCCGAGGGGGCGCTCGCCTTGTTGCGCACCAGCAGCATCGACCTTTCCCGCGTGCAGTCCTGCGACGGCGGCACGGGCTGCGCGTCCATCTGCGTCGATCCCGAGGGGCACAATCTCATCGCGGTGGCCGCCGGCGCCAACCTTGCCGCCAACCAGGATGCCATCGAGGACGTCCTGCTCGGCCGCGGGACGACGGTGCTGTTGCAGAATGAATGCCATGCCGAGCAGGAGGCCGTGCTGATCGCCCGCGCCCGGGCGGCGGGCTGCCGGATCGTGCTCAACCTCGCCCCCGCCGGACCGCTGCCCCAGGCCGCGTTGCGCGCGGTCGACGTGCTGGTGGTGAACGAGGACGAGGCGGCCTGGCTCGCCACCNNCGCGCCGGTCATTTCCGCCTCGACGCCTGTGCGACGAAGGTGGTGGACACCACCGGAGCCGGTGACTGTTTCACCGGCGTGTTGGCGGCAGCCCTCGACCGCGGCGCCGGCTTCGAGCAGGCCTTGCGCCGTGCCAACGTCGCCGCCGGCCTTTGCTGCGCTCGCCCCGGCACCCAGGGCAGCATGCCGACCGGCGACGAAACCGACGCCGCGCTGGCCGGCTGACCGGCTGGCGGTATCACTCCATCGTCAGGCCCTGCACACGGATCAGGCCGTCGGGGACGGGCTGGAAGCCTTGCAGCTTTTCGCTGTGGCCGAAGATCCAGGCCAGGTTGAACAGCACCAGGAAGGGCTTGTCGGCGTCCAGTACTTCCGCGACCTTATGGTAGGCGGCGGCGCGCTGGGCGGGGTCCGTGATGGCGCGGGCCTGCGCCAGCAGGTCGTTGAACGGCTGGCTCTCGTATTTGCCCCAGTTCTGGAAGCTGTCGCCGCCCAGATAGACGAACAGATTCGCGTCCGGGTCGGCGCGGCCGCTCCACACGTTCAGGTGGCTCTGGTAGTCGCCGCGGGTCATGGCGGCGATGTTGCTGTTGGTCTCGCCGATGGTCACCTTGATCTTGAAACCCGCATCGGCGGCCATGGACTGGATGACCTCGGCGACCTGCATGTCGCGCGGCGTGTTCACCGCCATCACCTCGAATTCGGGGTTGGTTACGCCGGCCTGCTTCAGCAGCGCGCGGGCGCGCTCGACGTCGCGGGCCGGAACGGGCAACGCCTTGTCGTTGTAGGGGCTGGCGGGCAACTCGGTCTGGTTGTTGACAGTCGCGAGACCTTCCATGACGACCTGGTTGATCACGTTGCGGTCGATCGTCGCCTCCAGCGCCGCGCGTACGCGCGCATCGCGGGCGACCGGGTTGTCGGCCCGCGGGCCGTTGTGCAGGTTGAAGGTCAACGCCATGTAGCCGAGCCCCGGCGTGCTCACCAGGCGCAGCTTCGGGTCGGCTTGCACGCGGGCGGCGTCGGTGGCGGCCATCTCCTCGATGATGTCGAGCTGGCCGGATTGCAGGTTGACCAGCCGCAGCGTGGTGTTGGCGATCGGCCGGAACACCACGCGATCGAAATGGATGGCCGAACTGTTCCAGTAGCCGGCGTAGCGATCCAGCACCATGCGGTCCTGTGCCACGCGTTCGGTGAGCCGGAACGGGCCGGAGCAGACCGGGGCGGTGGAGAAATCCTTGCCCAGCGCCGCCACGGCCTTGGGCGAGGCCATCATGCCCGCGCGATCGGCCAGCACGGCCACCAGGGGTGCGTAGGGCTGTGACAGCACGATGCGCACGGTGCGCGGGTCCATCACCTCGACGGCCGAAACCGGGCGCAATTCCGCCTTTCGGTTGGAATCGGGCGCGCTGCGGTAGCGCTCGAGGTTGGCGGCGACGGCCTGTGCGTCCAGCTTCTCGCCGTCCTGGAAGGTCACGCCCTCGCGCAACGTGAGGGTGAGCGCGCGGTTGTCGGCCGACCAGGCCCAGGCGGTGGCAAGCTGCGGCGCGAAGGTGAGCTTGTCCGTCAGGTCCACCAGCTTGTCGCACATGGCGGTGAACACAATGCGCCCGGAGAAGGAACCGCCCAGGGCGGGGTCGAGCTGGTCCGGGTCGTCCTGCATGCCCACCCGCAACGTGCCCGCGGCCTGTGCTGCGGCCGCGCCGAGCAGGATGGCGGCCGCGCCGAGCATGGCAAACCCGCACGCAAATCCGCATCTCAGCATGGTGACGTTCCTCGTTTCTGTTCGTTGACGAAAGCGTTATGCCGATTGCACGCGCCGGTCCAGAGCGGCATCGTCCGGGCTCGGAGTCGCCAGGAGCACGCCACATGAACGAGACCAGCGCCACGCCGGCCAAGGAGGCCGCCGTTGCTGCGGTAATGGCCAGCGCCGCCTATCAAACCGCGGTCGCCACCATGGCCCGCGAGCACGACCGCACCGTAAGGGACATCATCACCCTCACCGAGATCGCCGCGCCGCCGTTCGGCGAGGCGGCGCGAGCCAGCGCTTACCTGGACATGCTGCGCGCGCATGGGCTGGCGGAGGTGGAGCAGGATGCGGCCGGCAACGTCATGGGCCTGCGCCGCGGCACCGGCAACGGTCCGCTGGTGGTCGTGGCCGCGCACCTGGACACGGTGTTCCCCGCCGGCACCGACGTGCGGGTGCGCCGCGAGGGAACCAGACTGTTCGCCCCCGGGGTGGGCGACGACAGCCGCAGCCTGGCCGTGCTGCTGGCCTATGTGCGCGCGCTCGACGCCGCCGCCATTCGCACCCGCAGCGACATCCTGTTCGTCGGCGACGTCGGCGAGGAGGGCCTGGGCGACCTGCGTGGCATGCGGCATCTGTTCCGGGAAGGGAAGTATAAGGACCGGATCAGCGCCTTCGTCACGGTGGACAGTCCCGACATGGACGGCATCGCCGTGGGCGGCATCGGCTCGAAGCGCTACCGCGTGATTTTTCGTGGCCCGGGCGGGCACAGCTATGGCGCGTTCGGCCTGGTCAACCCGATGGTCGCGATGGCGCAGACCGTTCTGGAGCTGTCGCGCACCGTCGTGCCGGCCGACCCCAAGACAACGTTTATGGCCAGCGTGGTGGGCGGCGGCACCTCGGTGAACGCGATCCCCAACGAGGTGTGGGTGGAGGTGGACCTGCGTTCCAAGGCGCCGTCCGAACTCGCCCGCCTGGAGAAGCGTTTCCTCAAGATCGTCGACGATGCCGTGCAGGCCGAGAACCACGCGCGTTCGGTGCGCGAGGGCCCAGTGACCGCCGAGGCCATCCTGATCGGCGACCGCCCCGCCGGCGCCTCCGACCCGGCCAGCGCGGTGGTGCGCTACGCGACGGATGCGATCGCCGCGCACGGCTTCGCGCCGCGTTCCGTGTTCTCCTCCACCGACGCCAACATCGCCATGAGCCTGGGTATTCCGGCGGTGAAGATCGGCTCCGGCGGCACCGGCGGGCGCGGCCACTCGCTGGAGGAGTGGATCGACGTCGAGGAGCCGTCGAGCCTGCGCGGCATGGCCGCCGGGCTCACCGTCATCCTGGCGATCGCCGGCATGGAGGCGGCCTGATGCCGTTCCTGCAAACCAGCGACGGGCTGCGGCTGGCCTACGACGTCGATGATTTCACCGACATCTGGAAGCCGGCCGGAACGGTGGTGATGCTGCATTCGGCGATGGGCAGCACGCACCGCATGGCGCGCATGGTGCCGGCGCTGGCGCGGCATTGGCGGGTGGTCCGGCTCGATCTGCGCGGCCACGGGCAGTCGCAGGTGCCCTCCGAGGACCCGCCGCTGTCGATGCCGCGGCTGGTGGCCGACATGGCGGAGCTGCTCAATCATCTCGGGCTCGAGGCGGCGCATGTCGTCGGCAACGCCATGGGCGGCTGTGTGGCGCAGAATTTCGCCCTCGCGGCGCCGGCGCGGGTGCTGAGCCTGTGCCTGTTCGGCTCCC
>PLTJ01000165.1:6275-6439 GCA_003164455.1 Acetobacteraceae bacterium | reverse complement strand
TGCGCGGCATCCTGGCCTACAACACCGCCCCGCTGGTCAGCCACGATTTCAACCACACCGCCGTGTCGTCGACCTTCGACGCGCCGCAGACCGCGGTGGTGGACGGCGCCCTGGTGCGGGTGCTGGCCTGGTACGACAACGAGTGGGGCTTCTCCAACCGGATG
>PLTJ01000165.1:5351-6218 GCA_003164455.1 Acetobacteraceae bacterium | reverse complement strand
AGCGGCTTTGCCCGACCATCCGCGAACTGTCCACGGCCGGCGCGCGGGTGGTGGTGTGCAGCCATTTCGACCGGCCGAAGGGCAAGCGGGTGGCGTCGATGTCGCTGGCGCCGGTGGCGGTGGCGCTCGGCCAGGTGCTCGGCCGCAAGGTCGGCTTCGCCGAGGACTGCATCGGGCCGATCGCCCAGCAGGCGGTCGCGCGGATGGCCGATGGCGACGTGCTGGTGCTGGAGAACACGCGGTTCTACCCCGGCGAGGAAAAGAACGACCCGGCCTTCGCCGCCGAACTGGCCAAGCTCGCCGACATCTACGTCAATGACGCCTTCTCAGCCGCCCACCGCGCCCACGCCAGTACCGAAGGGGTGGCGAAACTGCTGCCCGCCTATGCCGGACGGCTGATGCAGGCCGAGCTGGAGGCGCTGGAAGCGGCGCTGGCGCGGCCGGCGCGGCCGGTGGCGGCGATCGTCGGCGGTTCCAAGGTTTCCACCAAGCTCGACCTGCTCGGCAATCTGGTCGGCCGGGTGGACATGCTGGTGATCGGCGGCGCCATGGCCAACACCTTCCTGGCGGCCCAGGGTTTGTCCGTTGGCAAGTCGTTGCAGGAAGCCGAGATGCACGCCACCGCGCGGGACATCCTGGCCAAGGCGGCGGCGGCGAAGTGCGAGGTTCTGCTGCCGCTGGACGCGGTGGTCGCCACCGAGTTCAGGCCCAACCCGCCGACGCAGACCGTCCTGGTGAACGCGGTGCCGGACGACGCCATGATCCTCGACGTCGGCCCGGCCACGGTGGAGATGCTGCAGGAACGGCTGAGCCCGGTGAAGACGCTGGTCTGGAACGGGCCGCTGGGCGCCTTCGAAACGCCGCCCT
>PLTJ01000165.1:0-5320 GCA_003164455.1 Acetobacteraceae bacterium | reverse complement strand
CGACCGCCGGCGGCGCCTTCCTGGAGTGGATGGAAGGCAAGACGCTGCCGGGAGTGGCGGCGCTCGAGGCATAACCCGCCGCCGCTCGCCGCCTGTCCGGCGGCTGACGCGTTCATCGGGTGTTAACCGGCGACGGCGCAAGGTTTGCGCATGATTTCGCTCGGCTCTTTCTCCGCTTTCTCCGCCGGCGGCGCCACGGCGTCGCTGGCCGGTGTGCAGAACCCCGCCCGCACCGGCGCGACGGGCGGGGTGCAGCAGGTGCGGGCGCAGTCCGCCAGCCCGTCCACGACGACGCAAGGCTCGCCCCAGGCGCTGCCGGCACCCACCGACAAGAAGCTGCCGCGCGGGTCGCTGCTCAACCTGCAGGTCTGATACGCCCCACCGCTGACTTCAGGGTGGCGCGATTGGCCGCGGAACGACCCGTCCGAGATATTCGATATTGCGAACAGCATGCCGGATGCTCATTGTTTTGGCATGTCTGAGTTCGTCCGACAGGTCCCGAAGGGCGACAACCGCGAGCGGCTGGTCTGCCCGTCGTGCGGCCATATCGTTTATGAGAACCCCAACATCGTCGCCGGCTCGGTCGTCGTCGAGTCCGGTCGGGTGCTGCTGTGCCGCCGCGCCATCGCGCCGCGGCGCGGCTATTGGACGCTGCCGGCCGGCTTCATGGAAATGGGCGAAACGGTCGAGGAAGGCGCGCGGCGCGAGGCGCTGGAGGAAGCCCAGGCGCACGTCGTCCTGGACGGGGTGCTGGCAATCTATAGCATCAGCCGCATCGGTCAGGTGCAGGTGATCTTCCGCGCCCGTTTCGACGGTCCGCCGACCTTCGCCGCCGGCCCCGAGAGCGAAGCGGTGGCGATGTTCGCCTGGGACGACATCCCGTGGGATGCGATTGCCTTCCCGACGGTGCAGTGGTCGCTGCACGCCTGGCACGCGGCCGGCCCGGGCCGCCTCGGCGCCCCGGCCACCAATCCGCCCGAGGACCCGCGCGGCACCAAGCGGTTGCCCGCCGATGCGGACGCATTGAAAACCGGCCTGTAAGCCGTACCGGCCCTGCTGCCGGCGCCCCTCCGTGGTCCCGGCGCCCTTGCTATCGTTCGGCGAATTTGCCATCGTTGGGCGTAATTCAGTGCGGCAGTGCCATGTCGTTGGTCGATAAATTCTTCTCTCGACTGTCTGGTGTTCGCCCCAATTCATTGCCCGCCTTCCTCGCGGCAATTCTGTTCGTTGCCGTGGCCGTTGTCCTGCGCATGGCTCTGGTCCCGTGGCTCGTGGGTGCGCGGTTGGTGCTCTTCTTTCCGGTCGTGCTGCTCGCCACCTTCCTGGGCGGCTTCGGTCCGGGGGCCCTGGCCGCGGTGCTGTCCGTGCTCTCGGCATGGTTCTTCATCATGGCGCCGCCGTTCTCCTTTGCACTCGCCCACCCCGAGGACATCGTTACTCTGGTTTTCTCCGCGGCGACCCTGGGCATCGAGGTGCTCATCGTCACCGGGCTGCGGATAGCCGTCGACCGAATCCAAACCTTGAACGGCACGCTGGCCGCCCTGTTCGAGGCCAATCCGGACGCCATCCTGCTGCTCGACCGGACCCACCGGATCGTCCGGGTCAACGCGCGCGCCAGCGCGCTGTTCGGCTACGCGCAGGACAGCCTGATCGGCGCCCCCATCGAACGTCTTCTTCCCAGCCACTTGCACGCCTACCACCAGAGTGTGCGCGCGGCGTACACGGCGACCGAAGTGGCGCGGGAGATGGCCGCCGATGGCAATCCGATGGCCTGCGACAGCAACGGACGCGAGTTCCCCGTGACCGTCCGGCTCGGCCCGATCCAGTCCGAACGCGACCCGATGGTTGTCGCCATTGTCCGCGACCTGACGGCGCAGCGGGCCGCGGCCGAAGCGCTCACGGAAAGTGAGCGGCAACGCGCGATCCTGGAAGAGCGCCAGCGCAGCTCGGAGCAACTGCGCCGCTGGTCCGATGCCTTCGAGAATGCTGCCTTCGGTATCGCGGTCTCCGATCCGAAGACCAACATCATCCTGCTCGTCAACCCGGCGTTCGCCGCGATGCAGGGCATGACGCGCGCCGAGGTCGAAGGCAAAACCATCTCCGACAATTATGTCGAGGCCGAGCTTCCGCGCGTGCTCGGGTTGATCGCGCAGGCCGACCGGACCGGTCATGCCACCTACGAATCATGGTACCGACACAAGGCGGCCCCGGACTTTCCGGTCGAGGTGAACATCAGCAGTGTGCGGAATGCCGATGGTGATCCCGCTTACCGGATCGTCTCGGTGCTCGACATCACCGCGCGCCGCCACGCCGAGGAAGAGCTGCGACAGGTGCAGCGGATGGACGCCATCGGCCGTGTGTCCGGCGGCATCGCGCATGACTTCAATAACCTGCTCGGTGTGGTCATCGGCAACCTCGAACTTTGCGGCTACGCAAGAGAGGGCCGCCTGAACACGAAGGAACTTATCGCCGAGGCCCTGCAGGCGGCACGGGTAGGAGCGGACCTCACGGCCCGGCTGCTTGCCTTTTCCCGCCGCCAGCCGCTGCGGTCCGTGTCCGTGCAGCCCAACCGGCAGATCGACCGGATGATGAAGCTGTTGACCCGCGTGCTTGGCGAGGACATCGAGATTTCGCTCGATCTGGCGGCCGACCTGTGGCCCGTCCTGACGGATCCAGCTCAGCTCGAACACGGCATCATCAACCTGGCGACCAACGCGCGCGATGCCATGCCGCGCGGCGGGGAAGTGACGATCACGACCGCCAACTACCACTTCGACGCCGAGGACGCAGCCTTGCGTCCCGAACTCGGTCCCGGCGACTACGTCATGATCGCCATGACGGACAGCGGCATCGGCATGCCCCCGGACGTTGCGACGCGGGTGTTCGAGCCGTTCTTTACGACCAAGGAGTTCGGCAAGGGGACCGGCCTTGGGCTCAGCACGCTGTTCGGTTTCACCAAGCAGTCAGGTGGCCATGTCACTGTCGAAAGTGTACCAGGCCGAGGCGCCACTTTTCGTCTGTACCTGCCGCGCTCGCCCGCGGCGGAGGACGCGGCGCCGGCAGAGCCGCCGGTTGTGGAGAGCAGCCCGGGTGACGTGGCGCTGGTTGTCGAGGATGATCCTTCCATGCGCCGCGTTGCGGTGCGCATGCTTGCCGAGCTTGGTTATGCGGTGCTTGAAGCGGATGGCCCGCAGGCCGCCCAGGCGATCCTGGCCGATCGGCCGGTTCGGCTGCTGTTCAGCGCCGTGGTGATGCCCGGACCGACCGACGGTGTCGCGTTGGCCCGGCAGACACTGGAGCGCTGGCCGGGAACCGCGGTTCTGCTGACGTCGGGGTACTCGGAACGCTTGCAGCAGGAAAGCTCCCGGTCGTTGCCAAAGCAAATATGGCTGCTGAAGAAACCCTATTCCATGGCCGAGCTTGCCGCCGCGGTCGATGCCGCCCTCCACGCCAGCAACCGTCAGGCGTTATAGAGCGTGATCGCCTGAGGCGCCGGCCAGGCCGCGGGCGTAGTCCAGGGGATCGAAGGCCCGCAGATCGGACACCTTCTCCCCCACCCCGACGGCGTGCACGGGCAGGGCGAATTCCTGCGCCAGCGCCACCACGATGCCGCCCCGCGCGCTGCCGTCGAGCTTGGTCACCACCAGGCCGGTAACGTCCACCATGTCCTTGAACACGTTGACCTGTTGCAGCGCGTTCTGGCCGGTGGTGGCGTCCAGCACCAGCAGCACCGAGTGCGGCACGGCGGCGTCCTGCTTGCGCATGACACGGACGATCTTGCGCAGTTCCTCCATCAGCACCGACTTGTTGTGCAGGCGGCCCGCGGTATCGACCAGCAGCACGTCGATGCCCTCGGCGCGGGCGCGGCTGAGCGCGTCGTAGGCCAGGCCGGCGGGGTCGGCGCCGGGGCTGCCGGCGACCACCGGGGCGCCGGTGCGCTCGCCCCAGACCTGAAGCTGCTCGACTGCGGCGGCGCGAAAGGTGTCGCCGGCCACCAGCATGCTGCGCAGGCCCTGCTCGGCATAGGACTGCGCCAGCTTGCCGATGGTGGTGGTCTTGCCGGTGCCGTTGACGCCCACCAACAGCACCACGTGCGGCTTGAGGCGGCGGTCGATGACCAGGGGCAGCGCCACCGGGCGCAGGATGGCGGCGATTTCCTCGGCCAGCGCGGCACGGATCTCGGCGTCGGTCACGTCGGACCCGAAGCGGGTGCGGCGGAAGGATGCGATGATGCGGGCGGCCACNNAGGCCTTCCTTCAGCCGCGAGAAGAATCCGAGTGCCATCAGGCGGGCTCCGCGAGCAATCCGTCGTCGTTGGCCGCCGTCACACGGACACGCAGGAGAGCGCCGGGAATGGCGGACACCAGGACGGGGGCAAAATGTTCGCTGTGGCCGCCGGTCGGGCTCTCCGCCAGCACGGAGGCGAGGCGGCCGACCTGTCCGGCGAAGAAACGGGCGGCGTTGGCGCGCCCGGCCGCACGCAACCGCGCCGCGCGCTCGCGCCGCAGGGCCGGCGGCACGGCGGGCATGCGCGCGGCCGGCGTGCCGGGGCGCTCGCTGTAGGGGAAGACGTGCAGGAAGGGAATTTCCATCTCCTCGACGAGCGCCAGCGTCTCGTCGAACAGCGAGTCGGTTTCGGTGGGAAACCCGGCGATCAGGTCGGCGCCGATGGCGATGCCCGGGCGCAACTGCCGGGCCCGGGCAACGACGGAAAACACGTCGGCGCGCAGGTGGCGGCGGCGCATGCGCTTGAGGATGAGGTCGGCGCCGGCCTGCACGGACAGGTGCAGGTGGGGCATCAGCCGGGGCTCGCTTTCGAGCAGGTGGAAGAGGTCCTCGTCGATGGCGGCGGGGTCGATCGAGGACAGCCGCAGCCGCTTCAGGTCGGGCACCAGGGCGAGCAGGCGGCGGACGGCCTGGCCGAGGCTGGGGCGGCCCGGCAGATCGGCGCCGTAGCTGGCGATATCGACGCCGGTCAGTACCACTTCCTGCCAGCCGCCGGCGACCAGGGTGCGGATTTGTTCGGCGATGGCGCCGAGCGGGGCGGAGCGGTTGCGCCCGCGCCCGAAGGGGATGACGCAGAAGGTNNGGCCGGCGAATTCGGTCACCAGATGCGGCGCGGTCGCCGCCGCCGTCATGATGTCGGCAACCGCCGAGGGGGCGTCCGGCGCCCAGGATTCAGGCCGCAGCTTCTCGGCGTTGCCGAGGACCTGGGCGACCCCGGGCAACCCAGCCCATTTCTCCGGCGCGATCTGCGCGGCGCAGCCGGTCACGACGATGCGGGCCTGCGGGTGTTCGCGGTGGGCGCGGCGGATGGCCT
>PLTJ01000157.1 GCA_003164455.1 Acetobacteraceae bacterium | reverse complement strand
CGTTGCCTTCGCTCATCTACCCGCCCGCATTCTGCACACCGTTCCGCCCGGCGACGCCGGGCGGTGATTCTGTTCTGCGACGCCTCGCGCCATCGGGCGCCATCGTGGGCCCGTTAACCGGCGGCCTGCCCGACGTTCTCTCGGCCAGCCCCGCCAGACGCTCCGCCTCATGCCGTAGCGTCTCCGCCAGACCGCCCGCCGCCACCGCCACATGCACGGCACGGTCCCGGCCGAACACCGCACCCAGTCGCTCACCATCCAGCGGCGCCACCACCGGCCCATCCCAACTGCCGAGGAAGCGCTGCCGTTCCTCCGTGCTGCCGTCCACGGCCTGTACCACCAGCGACGCCCGGCCGGAAGACAGCCACTCCCGCGCCTTGGCAAAGCCAGCAACAGCCTGTCCCGCGCGCCGGGCCAGGCCGAGATGATCGACAAACCGGCGAGACAGCGCCGCCTGCAGACCGGCCCTCAGATCAGGAGGAACCGACACCGGCCCACGGGCCGCTTTCGCGAAGACCCCACGGGTGCATGCAGTTTCTACCACATCCCCCCGCGCGCTCAACCAGATTCCCCGCCCGGGCAGCCTTGCGGCCAGGTCGGGAACCAGCTTTCGGTCGGGACCGATCACGAAGCGAATCATCTGCTCCTTGGGAAGGCGTTCCCGGGTCACCGCGCAACGGCGCAACGGGCCGCTCTCCGGCTCGTCGCCGTCATCTGGCTCGCGCGCATCGCTGTCCAGGGGCTCAGTCGTGGTCAGCTTCCCCCGTCGTGCCACCGGTCTGCGCTTCGCCGTCCGGCTCGCCAGCGAACCAATGCGCGCGCGCAGCCATGATGACGTCGTTGGCCACCGCCTCGTCCATGTTCGCCTCGCCGATGATTTCCACCAGCTCGTCGGAAGCGAGGTCGCCCAGGTCGTCCAGCGTCTTCACTGCCTTCTCGCCCAGCGCCACCAGCATGGCCGGCGTCAGCGCCTCGATCGCCGCCACCTCCTCGGTGACGCCCAGCGCGATGCGCCGCTCGGTCAGCTCGTTGTCGCGCTTGATCAGGAACTGCTCGGCCCGGCGGATCAACTCGGCGGCCACGTTCTCGTCGAAGCCCTCGATCTCCGCCAGTTCCTCCGGCGGCACGAAGGCCAGCTCCTCGATCGTGTTGAAGCCCTCGGTCACCAGCAGGCCGGCGATCACGTCGTCGACATCCAGGGCCTCGACGAACAGGCCGGTGCGGCGGCGGAACTCCTCCTGGCGCCGTTCGCTCTCCTCGGCCTCGGTCAGGATGTCGATGTCCCAGCGGGTAAGCTGGCTGGCCAGCCGCACGTTCTGGCCGCGCCGGCCGATCGCCAGGCTGAGCTGGTCGTCCGGCACCACCACCTCGCAGCGTCCGCCCTCCTCGTCCATCACCACCTTGCTCACCTCGGCAGGGGCAAGCGCGTTGACCACGAAGGTGGCGGTATTGGGCGACCAGGGGATGATGTCGATCTTTTCGCCCTGCAACTCCTGCACCACCGCCTGCACGCGGCTGCCGCGCATACCGACGCAGGCGCCGACCGGGTCGATCGAGGCGTCGCGGCTGATCACCGCCATTTTCGCCCGTGAGCCGGGGTCGCGGGCCACCGCCTTGATCTCGATGATGCCGTCATAGATCTCCGGAACCTCCTGGGCGAACAGCTTGGCCAGGAACCCGGGATGGGTGCGGGAGAGAAAAATCTGCGGGCCGCGGGGTTCTTCGCGCACGTCGTAGATATAGGCGCGCACCCGGTCGCCATTGCGGAAACTTTCGCGCGGGATCAGCTCGTCGCGGCGCAGCAACGCCTCGGCGCGGCCGATTTCCACCATCAGGTTGCCGTACTCGGTGCGCTTCACCGTGCCGTTGATGACCTCGCCGACCCGGTCCTTGAACTCGTCGAACTGCCGCTTGCGCTCGTATTCGCGCACGCGTTGCACGATCACCTGTTTGGCGGTCTGCGCGGCGATGCGGCCGAAATCGATCGGCGGCAGCGGATCGACGATGTATTCGCCGATCTTGATCTCGGGCTTGAACTTACGGGCGATGTGGACCGGGATCTGGGTTTCCTCGTTCTCCACCGCCTCCACCGCCTCGGTCCAGCGGGACAGCCGCACGTCGCCGGTTTTGCGGTCGATGGTGGCGCGGATGTCCTTCTCGTGCCCGTATTTGGCGCGGCCGGCCTTTTGGATGGCCTGTTCCATCGCCTCGAGCACTTCCTCGCGGTCGATCGATTTTTCTCGCGCCACGGCATCTGCCACCAGCAGCAGTTCGGGGCGGGCGATGGCGGTATCCATAGGAGGTGATCCTCTCGAGCCTAGTTCGTACGGGGAGGGAGTGCGGTTGCAGCGATGAGGTCGTCGGTCAGCACCAGCTTGGCACGGTGGATGTCGGCGAGCGGCAAGGCGACCTCGCCGGCGTCCGTGCGCAGCCGCGCATGGGTATCATCGGCGCCCAACACGGTACCGGTCAGCCGCTTGCGCCCGTCCAGCGGCACCGCCAGTTCCACCCGTGCGAGGTGTCCGGCGAAACGGTTCCAATCGCGCCGCCGGGTCAGCGGCCGGTCGATGCCGGCAGAGCTTACTTCCAGCGTCCAGGTGCCGGGAACGGGGTCCTCGACGTCCAGCACGGCGCCCAACGCGTGGCTGATCGCCTCGCAGTCCTCGACGGAGATCTGGCTGCCGTCGGCACGGTCGGCCATGATCTGCACGGTCGGCCGCTCCCGGCCAAGCACCGCCACCCGCACCAGCTCGTAGCCCATATCGGCGAGCGTTGGCGCGACGATGCCGGCCAAGCGGCCTTCCAGGCCGGTATGATGGGGCAAGTCGGGCAGGTCAGGCAGGTTGGGGTCTCGTTCCAAAACAAAAAAGGCGGCCGGTTAAGGCCACCCTCCGTAACGATCGGAAGATGATTGTTCAGCTATGATAGGGAGTGCCGCGGTCGTTTGCAAGTTCTGGTTGTCGGCCCGCCGCTCCTGTTGTAGCCCTACCCGGTGGATACGTTGGCGCCCCAGGCTTAGCATGCGGGAGAGCTCCATGCGTCCGGTTCTGATCTCGCACACAAATTTCAGCGTGCGTGGAAGCGCCGACCGCCCGAATGCCGCCTGACGCGGATCGCCTGTCCATCCGTTCAATATGGGCTCGAAGGCAAGGCGTGCTTGGAGGGGTTTGATAAGTGTCCGTTCCAATTATAGAAACGCGCGGCGCAGGCGCGTCCGGACGCCAGCAAAGCCGGCCAGACCCGCTGATCTCGGTCGTCGTTCCATTATACAATGAAGTCGGCAACGTCGGACCGCTCCTCGCCCGTCTGCACGGTGTTCTGTCATCGTGCGCGCCTTCCTACGAGATCATCCTGGTGGATGACGGCAGCCGGGACGGCACCTGGAAAGCCATCACCCAGCTTGTCGCCGCCACGGCGCCGATCGGACAGGCTTCTGGCACCGCGACCGGCACGGTCATCGGTTGCCGCCTGTCACGCAATTTCGGCCACCAGGCCGCACTGCTGGCCGGGCTCAACACCGCCCGCGGCGATGCGGTGATCACGATGGACGGCGACTTGCAGCATCCGCCCGAGGTCATTCCCGATCTCATCGCCCAGTGGCATGCCGGCTTTGACATTGTCGGCACGCAGCGCCTCGACGGCGGCCAGACGAGCGCCTTCAAGCGGGTGACGTCGCGCTACTTCTATCGCCTGTTCTCAGCCCTGACGGAGGTGGACCTGCACGAGGGCAGTTCCGATTTCCGCCTTGTCGACCGGAAAGTGCTGCGCCAAATCATCGCCCTGCGCGACAACTCCCTCTTCCTGCGCGGCACCGTCGAATGGCTCGGGTTCAACAAGACGGTCATCCCCTACCAGGTGGCCGAGCGTTTCTCAGGGCAAAGCAAGTATAATTTTATCAAAATGCTGAGGTTTGCCGGGTCCGCCGTTGTTTCCCACTCGACGGTGCCGTTACGGGCCGGCGTGTGGATCGGCATCGCCATGAGTTTGCTGGCATGTTTCGAAATAGTCTATGTGATTGCGATGACGTATGCTGGAAGGACGGTCCCTGGATGGTCGTCCATACTAATTATACAGTCTTTTTTCTTCGGAATATTGTTTATTCTGACGGGAATCATGGGGATCTACATGGCGGGTATATACCGCATGCTGCAATCGCGGCCGAACTTCATCGTCGCCGATAGGATCGCATCCACCGCGGACTCCGAGCCGAAGTCCTCGCCGCAGCACGTCGAAAGCGGCACGGCGGCATGATCGCGGATTCCCGGGGATGGCGGCGCGACATCCCGCTTGTTGTCCTGTTGAGCGTCCTCGCTGCGCTCTCGTTCGGGATATCGTTCGGCGACGTCACCAGCAACCAGGTCACCTACCTGCCGAAGGGCATCCAGCTGGCGCAACCGGATTTTCTGGCACGAGACTGGTGGCTCAACGAGACCGTCCAATACCACGTTGCCTTTTCCCGTCTTGTCGAACTGCTGTTCCTGACCGGCGTGCCGCAGACCCTGATGGCCGTCATCAACACAGGCCTGATCGCTGGCTCGTTGGTCATCACCTACCTGATCGTCGTTCTCTTGCGGGTGGGGGCGAGCAGTTTTTTCGTGTGGAGCTTTGTCGTCGCGGTGTTCTTTCTCGGATCGAGCACATTCGCGGCCAGCCTGACCTACTTTTTTTCCGCCGGCCTGCAGCCATCGACGATCGCGACGTTCTGCTTCCTCGCCGGCATGCTCTGCTTCCTGCGCGGCAACGACGGACTGTCTGGCCTGGTGCTCGGCCTCGGCGGTGCCTTCCATCTGAACTATGCCATCATCGGTCTGGCCTGCTTTGGCCTCGCGCAGGCCAGCCTTGGCGGCCGCGGATTGTTTCGCCGGATGGCGTTACAGCAGAGCTGCATGCTGCTGGTCCTGCTGGCAAACCTGCCCCTGATCCTGACGCTGGACGCGGGTGCCACGGCGGCGGAAAAGCAGTTCGCCGCCGACATTTTTTTCAGAATTGCCGAACCGTTCCACTACGATCCCCGATCCTACCTGCTGATGTTTCTGCCGTTCGCCGCCTGGCACGGTCTGGCGCTCGCTGATCTTGTCCGGTTGCAACCGGGACCGGCGCGGACACGCCTGCGTGCCCTCTACCTGGCGATGCTGATAATTATCGCCGTCGCGCTGGCACTCACGACCGTCACCTTCGTTCCTCTCATTGCGCGGGCATTCTTTTTCCGCCTCAATCCTTTCGCCCTGCTCATTGCCTGCACCGTCGTCGGCGCCGCGGCGGCACGCCGCATCGAGGCCCCCGCCGCAGAGTCACCGTCCGGATTGTTATCCAAGCGAGATATCGTGGCAGACATGCTGCGCCTGTCCGCAGTCGTCATTATTTGCGCCTTCGCCTGGAACGTCCGCATCGGTGGCCGGCTCCAGAGCGCCATGGTCGTGCTGCCCGTGCTTTGTGCGGCTCTTCTATGGATGCGCCCGCTCGTGCGGACCGTCTGGTTCGGCCGCGCACTCGCTTTCGTTCGGAACCGTCAAATGCTGGCCGGAGCCGGCCTGATCCTACTGGCAGCCGCCGTCTCGGTGGATGCCAAGCACTTCGGCATGCTTACCGGACCGACGCAACCCGCCGCCGTTCGGACCGCTGGCCTCTATCGCTGGGTAACGACCACGCCCGCCGATTCGCTGTTTCTCACCCCAACCGACATGGTTGATTTTCGCCTGGCTACCGGACGAGCCATCGTCGTCGACGACAAGGCGGTCCCCCAGGGAGCGCGCGCGGTCCTGGAATGGTATCGCCGAATGGGAGACGTCGCCGGACGGCCGGGATGGCGAACCATCGCCGAGGCGAGCGCAGGTTACCGCCTGATGGATTCAGCGCGGATCGATATGCTGGCCCAGAAATACCACCTGGACTATGCCGTGATCGGCAACACCGCCGCGAATAAGAATATAGGCGGCGAAATCGTCTATTCCGATCCATGGTTTCTGGTGTTGCGATGCCCGCTGTCCCGGGATGGCAGGCAGGAATGATGGACGCCAACGGTCCAATGCGATCGGTTGTGCTGCGCTGCCTGTCCTATGGCAGGGCAGGGAAAATGGCGGATTACGCCCAGGTCGTCAGGTTCGGCGCGGTCGGTGTCGTCAACACGCTCGCCGATATCGCGGTGTTCTGGCTGCTCATCAAGGCATCCCTGCCGCCGGCGATCGCCAACGTGCTATCTTATTCCTGCGGCGTTGTCGTCAGTTTCAGCCTGAACCGGGTCTGGACGTTCCGCCGCGCCGGAACGCCGGTCTTCGGGCAGTTGTGGCGGTTCGTATCGGTGAATATCGGCAGCCTCGTCGTCTCCACCGCTGCCGTCGGCCTCGGTGCACTGTTCATGCCGCCCCTCGTTGCCAAGCTGGCCTCTTTCCCGCTCAGCTTCGCCTGGAACTTCTGTTTCAGCCGCTACTGGGTGTTCATCCATCGTCGCGGTTAGCGGCTCATTCAAAACCCGATCCGAACAAAGCCCCGAGCCATGATCCTATTGCCTCCCCACGACTGCCGAAGCGCGCCATAATGCCCGGCTGGAACATCGTCCGGCACAATGCCGGCGAAAGGAGAAGCATTTCGTGACCGTGTCGATGGCCGCTGAGAAAGAAGGAAAGCGAGTGCCGTTGCCGCCAGCCGGGATCGTGCCGACCTTGTGCATCGTCATCCCGGTGCTGAACGAGGAAGCCAACATTGCCCGCCTCGTCGAGCGGTTGGACGACGTGCTGGACGGCATTGCGTGGGAAGCGATCTTCGTTGACGACGACTCCACCGACGCCACCCGCGCCGCCGTCGCCGCGCTTGGTGCCCGCGACCCGCGGGTGCGCCTGCTGCACCGGATCGGCCGGCGCGGCCTCTCCTCTGCTTTCATCGAGGGCGCCCAGGCCAGCCTCGCGCCCTGCATCGCCGCCATGGACGGCGACCTGCAACACGACGAGACGCTGCTGCCCCGCATGTTTTCCGCCCTGCGCGACGAGGGTTACGAGCTTGCCATCGGCAGCCGCTACGTCGGCGGTGGCGGGGTCGGCGACTGGGACCGGCGGCGGGCCGGCATGTCCAGCTTTGCCACCAAGTTGAGCCGCATCGTGCTGCACGCGCCGGTGACCGACCCGATGAGCGGCTTCTTCATGATTCGCCGCGACACCTTCGAGCGCGCCGTGCGCCGCCTTTCCGCCCTGGGGTTCAAGATCCTGCTCGACATTCTGGCCTCGCTGCCGGCGCCGCCCCGTCTGATCGAGCTGCCCTACGAGTTTCGCAGCCGCACCGCCGGCGAAAGCAAGCTCGATGCCGGCGTGTTGCGCGACTACCTCATGCTGATCGCCGACAAGCTGGTCGGCCATATCGTGCCGGTTCGCTTTCTGCTGTTCGCCGCGGTCGGCGTGCTTGGCATCGCCGCCCACCTGGTGGTGCTGCGGCTGTGCCTGACACTGCTCGCGCCGGGCTTCGCGACCGCCCAGGCGATCGCCACGGGCTGCGCCATCGTCGGTAATTTTGTTCTCAACAACGTTTTCACGTTCCGTGAGAACCGGCTGCGGGGCTGGGGTTTTCTGCGCGGCCTGCTGACCTTCGCGGCGATCTGCAGCGTTGGCGCGGTCGGCAACGTAGGGGTGGCGGCGTTCCTGTTCGGCCCGTCCGTGCACTCCGCCTGGTGGCTGGCCGGGCTGGCCGGGGCCGTGATGAGTTTAGTGTGGAACTACGCGGTCAGTTCGGTGATCACCTGGCGTCGGCGCTAATCAGGATTCGCTTGATCGTGACACAAGAACGAGGGCGCTGCCCCATAGGCGCCAAC
>PLTJ01000356.1:8847-17384 GCA_003164455.1 Acetobacteraceae bacterium | reverse complement strand
CAGGCCTTGCGCGGGGTGGCCGCCGGCATGGTGTTCCAGGAGCCGATGAACAGCCTGAACCCGCTGGCCCGCATCGGCGCGCAGGTGGCCGAGGCGATCAGCCTGCACCGCGCGCTGGGCAAGCCGGCGCTGCACGCGCGCGTCATCGACGTGCTGTCGCAATGCGGCTTTCCGGACGCGGCGCAGCGGCTGGAGGCGTTTCCGCATCAGCTTTCGGGCGGCCAGCGGCAGCGGGTCGCCCTGGCGCGTGCCCTGGCGGTGGAACCGCGCATCCTGCTGCTGGACGAGCCATTCGCCGCGCTCGANNACGGCGCTCGACGTCACCATCCAGGCGCAGATCCTGAAACTGCTGGCCGAACAGAAGGCGGCGCGCGGCCTCGCCCTGCTGCTGATCAGCCACGATTTGTCCATCGTGCGCCGCTACGCCGACCGGGTCTGCGTGATGAAATCCGGCCAGGTGGTCGAGGCCGGGACGGTGGCGGGCGTGTTCGGGGCGCCGCAGCACCCCTATACCCGCATGCTGCTGGCCGCCGAGCCGAGCGGGGCGCCACGCCCCGTGCCCGACGACGCCGAGACGCTGATGGAGGCGCACGGCCTGCGCGTGCTTTTCCCCATCCGCCGCGGCCTGATGCGCCGCACCGTCGGCCATGTGCGCGCGCTGGACGGGCTCGACATCACCGTGCGCGCCGGCGAGACGGTAGGGCTGGTGGGCGAGAGCGGCTCGGGCAAATCCACCACCGGCTACGCCCTGCTGCGGTTGCAGCAGGCCGAGGGCAGCATCCGGTTTCGCGGCCAGGATCTGGCCTCATTGGACAAGCGGGCGATGCGCCGGCTGCGCGCGGGCATGCAGATCGTCTTCCAGGACCCGTTCGGCAGCCTGTCGCCGCGGCTGACCGTGGGCGAGATCATCGCCGAGGGCCTGACCGTGCACGCGCCGCGACTGTCCCACGCCGAGCGCCAGGCGCGGGTGGCGGCGGCGCTGGAGGAAGTCGGGCTGCCCCACGATTGCCCCGGCCGCTACCCGCACGAGTTCAGCGGCGGCCAGCGCCAGCGCATCGCGGTGGCGCGCGCCATGGTGCTGAAGCCGCGCTTCGTGGTGCTGGACGAGCCGACCAGCGCGCTCGACATGAGCGTGCAGGCGCAGATCGTCGACCTGCTGCGGCGTCTGCAACAGGACCATGATCTCGGTTATCTTTTCATCAGCCACGATCTGCGGGTGGTGCGGGCGCTGGCGCACCGGGTGGTGGTGCTGCGCGCCGGCATGGTGGTGGAGGAAGGCCCGGCCGAGCAGGTGTTCGCCCAACCCCATCACCAGTACACGCGCGCCCTGATGGCCGCCGCGTTTACCCTGGAGGCGGACGAGAGCGGGGTGGTGCAGTCCTGACCTCAGGCCATGGCCTCGTAGTGCGCCAGTCGCCACGCCTTCGGTTCCCGCGCGGCGCGGTCGTACCATTCGTCCATCAGGGGATGGCCGCGCACCGCCTCGCAATAGGCCCGGGCCGGCGCCGACAGGTCGGGGCGATAGGTGAGGAAACGGCTCACCACCGGCGCATACATGGCGTCCGCGTTGCCGAAGCCGGCGCCGAACAGGAACGGACCGCCCGAGGCGACCAACGCCTCGCGCCACAGCGCATCGATGCGGGCGATGTCGGCGCCGGCCTCCGCCGCCGGCGCCAGGCCGGCGCGGCCCAGGTTCATCGGCATGGTCCGGCGCAACGCCGCGAAACCGGCGTGCATCTCGGCGGCGATCGCGCGCGCCCAGGCCCGGGCGCCGGGGTCGGAGGGCCACAAGGAAGGCAAAATCTCGGCGCAGTACTCGGCGATGGCCAGACTCTCCCAGACCCGGACACCACGATGCTCGAGATAGGGAACCGTGCCCGACGGGGTGGCGGCCTTGATCGCGGCCGTGGGACCGCCGGCGAGCGGGATCACCACTTCCTCGACATCCAGCCCGGCCAGCCGCACCGGCAACCAGCCCCGCAGCGACCATGACGAATACCGGCGCGTGCCGATCACCAGGCGACCCTCGGACATACCCTTCCTCCCGCACATTGCCGGCGGCCATGGTGGCACACCCGCCGGCCGCGCCGGAACCGGCAACTGGAGCCCTTCCCGCCAATCCAGCGCCGGTCTAGGGACGGGGCATGTATCGTGCCGTTCCTCTCGAGCCGCCGCGGCGGCGCCGCCTGGGCTGGTGGGTGTTCAAGTGGTCCGTCATCCTGGCGGTGTGGGGCAGCGTCGCGCTCGGGCTGGCGCTGGTGTGGTTCGCCTGGGACCTGCCGCGGCCGGAAGCGGCGCTGGACGCGGCACGACGGCCCAGCCTGACCCTGCAGGACCGCTCCGGACACATCTATGCCAGCTTCGGCGACGTGGTCGGCGACCCGCTGCGGCTGTCCGACATGCCGCCCTATCTGCCGGCGGCGACGGTGGCGGTGGAGGATCGCCGATTCTACACGCACGGCGCGCTGGACGTGATCGGCATCGCCCGCGCCGCCTGGGTGAACCTGACCGCCGGGCGGCTGGTGCAGGGCGGCTCCACCATCACCCAGCAGGTGGCCAAAAACCTGTTCCTCACCAACGCCCGCACGGTGCGCCGCAAGGTGCAGGAACTGTTGCTGACGCTCTGGCTGGAGCGGACCTTCAGCAAGAAAGAGATCCTGGAGATCTGGCTGAACCGCGTCTATCTGGGCTCCGGCGCCTGGGGCATGGATGCGGCGGCGCGGATCTATTTCGGCGTCTCGGCCCGCAAGGTGAGCCTGTGGCAGGCGGCGGTGCTGGCCGGACTGCCGCGGGCGCCGGGGCGTTTCAATCCGCATGTGGACCCCGCCGCCGCCACCGCGCGCGCCCGCGAGGTGCTGGCCGCCATGGTGGATACCGGGGTGCTGAAGCCCGAGCAGGCGCAGGCCGCGGCGGCGCAGATCGCCTTTCCGCCGACGCCGACGGCCGCCGGCTATTTCGCCGACTGGGTGGCCGAGCAGGCACAGACCTCGCTGCAACCCGGCGCCGACGCGGTGCTGCGCACCACGCTGGATTCGCGCCTGCAATCGATCGTCGAGACAAAACTGACGGCGCTGCTGGACGGCCCCGGCGCGAGCGCCTTGGTGGGCCAGGGCGCCGTGGTGGCGCTGGACGCCGAGACCGGCGCCGTGCGCGCCATGGCGGGCGGGCGCGACTATCGCACCAGCCCCTACAACCGCGCCGTGCTGGCCCGCCGCCAGCCCGGTTCATCGTTCAAACCCTTCGTCTGGGCAGCCGCGCTGGAGGCGGGGATGCGCCCGGACGACACCGTGCTAGACGCGCCGATCCGGCTGGGGAACTGGTCGCCGTCGGACTTCGAGGGACGGTTCCGCGGCGAGGTGACGATGGAGGAGGCGCTGGCCCAGTCGCTCAACACCGTCTCGGTCCGCCTGCTGCTGCGCGTCGGCGGCCCGACGGTGGTGGCCGCGATGGCACACCGGCTGGGCATTACGGGGGTCCTGCCGAACAACGACTCACTGGCGCTCGGCACCGCCGAGGTGAGCCTGCTGGAGATGGCCGGAGCCTATGCGACGTTCTTCAATGGCGGCAACCGGGTGAGCCCCACCGGCATCGAGGCCATTACCGCCGATGGACGCAGCGTGACGCCGCCGCGCGGCGCGGCCCAGCACGTGCTGGACCCCGATATCGCGGCAATGATGGCGCGCATGATGGCGGCGGGGGTCTCGCGCGGCACCGGCCGGGCGGCGGCGCTGCCGGGCCGGACGGTGGCGGGCAAAACCGGCACCACCCAGGATTACCACGACGCCTGGTTCATCGGCTGGACCGGTGGCATGATCCTGGGCGTGTGGCTGGGCAACGACGACAACAAACCGATGCACGACGTGACCGGGGGAACCCTGCCGGCACGGCTATTTCATGATATCGCGGGCGAAGCGTCTCGCTAACCCGCCGCCGCGCAGGCCGCCGCCAGCCAGGCTCGGGCGGCGGGGTCGAGATGGGGACCGATCTCGGCGGCCACGCGGGCGTGGTAGGAATCGAGCCAGGCCGCTTCCTCGGCGGTCAACAGGTCGCGCGCGATCAGGCGGCGGTCGAACGGGGCCAGCGTGAGGGTCTCGAAGCGCAGGAAGGGCTTTTGGGCGTCCGGCAGGGCGGCAGGCTGGACGAGAAGAAGATTCTCCAGGCGGATGCCGTAGCGGCCGGGCGCGTAATAGCCGGGTTCGTCGGATAGAATCATGCCGGCGGCGATCGGCACCGGTTTGGCGGCACGCGACAGGCTGACCGGACCCTCATGCACCGAGAGGTAGCTGCCGACCCCGTGCCCGGTGCCGTGGTCATAGTCCAGACCCGCGCGCCACAGGGCGGCACGGGCGAAAGCGTCGAGATGGGGACCGGCGACGCCCTGGGGGAAGACCAGGGTGGCGATGGCGATGTGGCCCTTGAGCACACGGGTGACGCGGTCGCGCAGTTCGGCGGGAGGGTCGCCCGGCCCGGTCCAGATCGTCCGGGTGATGTCGGTGGTGCCGTCCGCGTACTGGGCGCCGGAGTCGTTCAGATAGAGCTCGCCCGGGTTGATGGCGCGGTCGGTCTCCGGGGTGGCGTGGTAGTGGATGACGGCACCGTGCTCGCCGGCACCGGAGATCGCCGGAAAACTTTCGCCGCGGAATTCGGGCGCTTCGGCGCGCATGCCGAGCAGAACGGCGGCGGCGTCCATTTCGCTGGCCCGCCCGGCGGCGCCGTCGAGCCAGTGCAGGAAACGGCAGACCGCGATGGCGTCGCGGGCGTGGGCGTCGCGAGCGCCCTGCTGCTCGACCGGATTCTTGATGGCCTTGGGCAACAGGCAGGGGTCCATGCCGGCGAGCACGGTGGCACCGAGCGCGCGCAGGGTCTGGGCGAACCAGACCGGCGCGGTGGCGCCGTCCACGCGCACCCGCTGCCCGGCCAGGCCGGCCAGCGCACCGGCCAGGGCCGGGCGGTCGTGCACCGCGACGGCGCTGCCCAGCCAGGCCCGGGTGGTCTCGGACAGCTTCTCCGGCGCCATGAACAGGTCGGTGGTGGCGTCGGCGTGCAGGATGGCAAAGCCAAGGGCGAAGGGCGTGTACGGCACGTCGCCGCCACGGATGTTCAGCAGCCAGGCGATCGAGGCCGGATCGGTGAGGATGGCGGCGTCCTGCCCGGCCTGGCGCAACGCAGCGGCGAGGTCGGCACGCTTGGCGGCGCTGTCGCGGCCGGCATGGGCGATGGCGTGCGGCAGCGCCGGGCTGAGCGGCGGGGCCGGCCGGTCGGTCCAGAGGATGTCGATGGGATTGGCGGCGACCGGCGTCATGGCGAGGCCGGCATCGCGGTAACGTTGCAGACCCTCCTCGCTGATCAGCATAGGGTCATAGCCGATCAGCGCGCCGGCCGGGGCGTGTTCGGCGAGCCAGGCGGGCGGCGGTTCCTCGGTGATATGGCGGCGTTCCCACAGCGCCGGATCGGTCTGCGCCGCCATCTGCAACACGTAGCGCCCGTCGGTGAAGGCGGCGGCGCGGTCGGGCAGCACGGCGGCGAGACCAGCGCTGCCGGTAAAGAAGGTTAACCATCCCAGGCGTTCAGCGGAAGATGAAACGTACTCGCCGAGGTGCTCGTCGGCACGGGGAACGATGAAACCGTGCAGTCCCTGACGGGAAAGTTCGGCACGTAGGGCGGTCAGGCGGGCTTCATGCATGTGTGGCACTTTCTGGGTAGCTTCACGAAGAATTCATGGCTCATGTCTAAGTCCAGCGTTTGACGCATGGCTGGCGCGGTGACTTGGCAATTTTCCCTGGTCTGGGAAAGCTTATGTTCCGCCGCAGCAGAATCGCGCGACAGAGTGCATCCAGGCACGAGGCCCGCCACGGTTCGACAGTTTGGAACTTCATAAGATGCACACCCGCGTTGCCAAGGAGGAACTGGCTATCCTCCTGCCGAACACCATGTCGCACTACTTCCAGGACGAGCCCGCTTATACGCCCGCGCCTGCAGCCAAGCGTTCCGGCCTGCTCGCCCATCTGCGGGCGGCGCTGCGTTGGATCGCCGAGATGCCGAAGCGCCGGGCCGTCATGGACGAGTTGGGCATGCTGTCGGACCACGAACTGGCCGACATCGGCCTGACCCGTTCCGATCTGCCGTACGTGTTCGACCCCGCCTTCGCCGCCGATCATGCGGCTCAGCGGAACAGCGGTTACGCCTTCCAGGGTCAGGCGCGCGCGGCCTGATACCTGCGGCTTGGTGTCGCTGAAAACGGGGCCTGGATCGCGGTGACGCGGTCCAGGCCCCGTTTTCATGTTGGGCCCGGTCATCGGCGCCGCAGCACCAGGGTGCACCATTTGCCCTCGGCCAGCGTGCGCTCCAGAACCAGGCCGTGACGGCGGTGCGCGGCCAGCACCCAGCGCGCCTGGCTGGTCAGCAACCCGGCCAGGATGGCGGTGCCGCCCGGAGCCAGGTGGCGGGCCAGGTGCCGCGCCATCAGGCAGAGCGGGCGGGCCAGGATGTTGGCGAAAATCAGATCATACGGCCCGCCCGCGGTGACCGCGGGCGAGGTCCAGCCGTCGGCGCGGACGAACCGGGCGAGCCCGGTCAGCCGGTTCAGCCTGGCGTTGGCGGCGGCGGTGCGCACGCTCCAGGGCTCGATGTCGGAGCCGAGCACGCGACGGTGCAGCAGCCGCGCGGCGGCC
Source organism: Acetobacteraceae bacterium (assembly GCA_003164455.1). GTDB lineage: Bacteria > Pseudomonadota > Alphaproteobacteria > Acetobacterales > Acetobacteraceae > Rhodovastum. The sequence continues at coordinate 10,713 of PLTJ01000356.1, read as the reverse complement.
AGCGCCAGGATGCCCGAGCCGGTGCCGAGGTCGAGGATGCGGCGCGGGCGGCGATGCGCGACACGCTCGAAGGCGCGCAGGCAGCCCCTGGTGGAGCCGTGCTCGCCGGAGCCGAAGGCGACCGAGGCGTCGAGCAGGATGGTCAGCCGGCCCGGCGCGGCGGGACCGCGGACATGGGTGCCGCGAACGGCGAAACGCTGGCCCACCAGTTGCTCGGGGAACGCCTCGCGGGTGCGTTCCAGCCAGCCCTCGGCGGCGGTGGTGTGGCGCGTGGGCACCGCCGGCACGCCGCTGACCAGGGCGGCGAGCGCGAGGGCGGCCACCAGTTCGGGCTCGCCGGCGCCCTGGTCCTTCACCCCTTCGACGGTCCAGAGATCGGCATCCTCATCGTAGAAGAAGCCGACCGTGCCGCAGGTTTCCGCCAGCGCCGCCTCATAGGCTTCCAGCGCGTCCGGCGGGACGGTGACGGAGACGGTCTCAAGCGCGGTGGCGTGGCGGCGGGTCATGCTTTTTCCACAAAACGGTCAAGGACGCGCTTGTCGCCGGCCTTGTCGAAGGCGATGTCGAGCTTGTCGTCCTCGGCGGCGGTGACGGTGCCGTAGCCGAATTTCTGGTGAAACACCCGCGCCCCCACCGCAATGGCGTCCTCGCGCGGCGGACGGACCGGCTGCTCCCAGGCCTCGGCCGTGCGAAGGCGCCGCGCGGCGAGCGGGAATCCGCCGGTGAACACCGATGGCGCGGCCAGCATCCGGTCGCGCTGCAAGCTCACCGAACCGGCGTGCGCGACCTGCGCCGCGGGCAGTTCGTCGATGAAACGGCTGGGGATGCTGCTCTGCCAGTTGGCGTAAATGCGCCGGTTGGCGGCGTGACTGATGAGGACGCGGCGGCGGGCGCGGGTGATGCCGACATAGGCCAGCCGGCGTTCCTCCTCCAGCCCCTTGGCGCCGCTCTCGTCCATGGTGCGCTGGCTGGGGAACAACCCCTCCTCCCAGCCCGGCAGGAACACGGTGTCGAACTCCAGCCCCTTCGCCGCGTGCAGGGTCATCAGCGAGACCCGGTCGCCCTCGGCGTTCTCGTCGTTCTCCATCACCAGCGAGACGTGATCGAGAAAACCGGCGAGCGTCTCGAAGTCGGCCAGGGCCCGCACCAGCTCCTTGAGGTTCTCCAGCCGGCCCGGCGCCTCGATCGACTTGTCCTGCTTCAACATCTCGGTGTAGCCGGATTCGTCGAGCAGGGTGGCCAGCGCGACCACGTGGCCCTCGCTCGCCAGCAGCGCGCGCCAGCGGGTGAAGCCGCCCAGCAGATCGCCGATCGCGGTGCGCGGCTTGCCGCGCAGGCCACCCTGCTCGATCAGCGCCGCGGCGGCGGCGGTCAGCGGAATCTGCCGCTCGCGGGCGGTGGTGTGCAGGACGCGCAGGGCCTGCTCGCCGACGCCTCGGCGGGGGACGTTGACGATGCGCTNNGGTCGTCGGCGGGCTGGTGCAGCACCCGCATGTAGGCGATGGCGTCGCGGATTTCGGCCCGCTCGTAGAAACGCAGGCCGCCGACGACGCGGTAGGGCAGGCCGAGCGTGATCAGCCGCTCCTCGAAGGCACGGGTCTGAAAGCCGGCGCGCACCAGCACCGCCATTTCCGCCAGTTTCTCGCCGTCGCGGTGAAGCTGCTCGATGCGCCCGGCGACCGTCCGCGCTTCCTCGTCGGAGTCCCACACGCCGATGACGGTCACCTTCTCCCCGGCGGCGTCGTCGCGGCCGCTGCGCAGGGTCTTGCCCAGGCGGTCTTCGTTGTGCGCGATCAGGCCGGAGGCGGCCGCCAGGATGGGGGCGGTCGAACGGTAGTTGCGCTCCAGGCGGACGATGCGCGCGCC